>NZ_CALEMX010000058.1 GCF_937910335.1 uncultured Gimesia sp.
CAGATTTGGCATCCGCATCTTACCGGGACTTTATACAGGAGATGAGATCTATCTCGTTCTCTGAATACTAAAAAAAAGAGGCCCACTTACCCATCCAGGATGGGCAAGAAGGCTTGTGAGAATTCAAATAAATTTCGTTATCGTCTCATACCACGCCGCAATCCGACCCCGAATGTTGCTCTGGAGCCCTCCCGTTTTTCGGTCGGGTAGAGCCAATAACCAAGACCGACAAGGCCTGCCAGGCTGACCAATGCGTCCATATATTATCCTCTTTACTATTAGATTATGTATCGAGGTCACGTGCTGCATTAGCTCTTACCCGGAGTGATTTTATTGATCATGATCCTCAGTTCATTCCAGTGCAGAACTGATAAACTCGTACCATGATTCAGACAGTTCCCGCCTGAGTTGTGAAACCCGCCCGCGAGATAACTCAAACTCTGTCGCAACGTCACCAGTAGAAAAGCCGAGCGACAGTCGTTCTGCGATCTGTTTGTTGCGGGGGGCCTGAGAATTCAGCCATTCAGGAAAATCGATTCGAAAGGCCACCTGATCTGGTACGGGAGTAATGCGGTTGTCCTTTAGGCATTCCATCCACTCACCCACCCGTTTGCTAGGAGTTCCCAGGTGAATCCTTTTGTGATTTCCTCTTCTTTTCGCGCGCACTGAATACACGTCCCCCGCGCATTGGGGCGAACCGACGCGGCGACCATCGTGGAACTGGGCGATCGCATAGCGAGTCAGGGCTGAAATAAAGGCCCGCTCCAGTTCTCCCCGTTCGTGAAGCCGTTTATAAGCACACATCGCGTTTGCGACCACTTCACTAACCGCATCTTCCCTCGCTTCTGCATCCATACTGATAAAGGCAGCGCGTGCCTGTCTCTTAATTCTGGGTAACATTTTCATAAATTCCCCTTGCCAGGACTCAGTTGAAGTTTCGTCTGTTTGGCTGGCTGCCGTAATCATGGAACCACTCCTCAATTGGTGGACCACTCCCATGGCGGCAGTGGTCCTCGATAAAAGGAAGACCACCACCGGAATAGACCGGGGTTGGTAGATAGATACCAGATGACGTCTCGACAAAAGACACCCTCTGGTTTTTATTGATGGGGAGAGCGCCTGAGTTAACTCTGCCCCAGGTATGGGCCAACTGAAAACGGCCCTCTGAACACCAGGGAAACCGGTCTTCAAAGGGCCGTCAGAAGGAAAAACAGGAGTCCTGATGGTTATGCCAGGGGACTCACCTTATATGCCGCATTTTCGGGCTGAATTTAGGAACTGCTTCAATTGGTGAATATTATCGGTTCTCAAAATGGCTCTGTCCGTGGCCGTATTGTGAATAAAAGTTTCGATAGCCAGCAAAGATGGCAGGTCAATTATCAGCGTCCATTTCGGGGATGGTGGTTTTCCGATATCATTGGCAAGGTCTTTTTCAGGGATCACCTAAAGTCGATCAGGTTGAACTTATTGACCATACGGGCATCATCCTTAATGTTCTCAACGTTCGTTCCAGGGCTGCTGATAGGGCTTTGCCGGATTCCTGGTTTTCCGTTAATAATGCGCTGCCGTAATAGTCCTTTGCTTTTAATCAAATTAAGAATCGTGATTACCGAACTGTGGACCAGTAGGCGGTTTGGTTGATCTGTCTTATGTGATTCGTCAGGTGGAATCTATCTAAATTAAATAGATTTTGTCTTGATGTGACGAAAGTAACATTTCAAAGAAAAGGGCGTCTCTGAAACAGTTTAAGTAAGTTATCTGAGTGGAAATATTTGTGATAAATACCGAAAAAAATGTAATCGGCAGTGAAATTTTCAACCCGGTCTGCGTAGAGAAGGCAAGTGGTGAGAAAAACCGGTTTCTACTCTGTTTTTGATGCCTTCCATGATTGTCTCGGGTTCTGTTTGCTCTATATGATTCAGTCAGGAAGCCGTTGCTGCCTCCTGACTTAGATTGATAATCCTCGCATTCCACAACACCGTTGGATAATTTATGTCTCTAAAAATTCGCGTTCCGTTACTCATCTGCCTGATCATATTGATCCCTCTGGGCACGTGGTGGTGGTTGTCCGATTTGCCTTCGCTGGGACAGCAGCCGGAGATCTTTTCCGGGGGGACTTCTTATCCCGCATCGGAATTGCCATTTAAAAAAGTGAATGTCGGACCAGATCCAGTGGGCTTACCACTGATTACGAATGTGCAAATTGTAGATATCGATGGTGATGGGCAGAATGATGTTGTCGCCTGTGATACTACGCGGGGTGTGATTTCCCGATTTAAGAGGGACGGAGAGGGGACCTGGCAGGAGGAGGTTCTGCTGAAAGATCTGGCGGACCCTGCACATGCGACTGTTGTCGACATCGACGCTGATGGGGACCAGGACATTATCGTTTCAATTTTAGGGAACTTACTTCCCGACGATCGAGTGATTGGACGTGTCGAGCTCTACGAGCGAAAAGGTGATGAATACGTGAGGCACGTGATTCTGGATGATGTCAGACGCGTTGCCGATGTTCAGCCTGGAGATTTTGATGGTGATGGTGACCTTGATCTGGCGGTTGGTATTTTTGGGTATATCCGCGGATCTGTATTATGGCTGGAAAATCAAGGCGACTTGCAATTTCGAGATCACGAGTTATTAAACGCGCCGGGAACAATTCATGTGCCTGTGGCAGATTATGACGGCGATGGGGATCTGGATATTGCTGCCATTGTCACTCAGGATGAAGAAGAGCTTTGGGGTTTTGAAAATCTGGGTAAGGGAAAATTTAAAAAACGTAAACTCTGGATGACGGTCAATCTGGATCTGGGGGGGGCGGGACTGATAAAGGTAGATCTTGATCAGGATGGGGATCAGGATCTGGTTCTGCCTGCCGGTGATAATCTGGAAGACCTGGATGCCTATCCTCAGCCTTATCATGGATGTTACTGGTTTGAGAATAAAGGGGATTGGGAATTCGAGTCACATCGTATCTCTAATCTGGGTGGCACCTATGCAGCTGATGTCGGTGACCTTGATGGAGATGGAGATCTGGATGTTGTTCTGGTGAGCATGGCAAACGATTGGTACGATCCCAAATCAGCCAGTGTAGTCTGGTTGGAAAATGATGGAAACCAAAATTTTACATCCTGGCAGATCGCCAACAATCCCATTCATCTTACAACCGTAGCCGTAGGTGATCTGAATGGTGATGGACAAGATGATATTGTTGCTGGGGGACTCAACCTGCTTAAGCCTTTCCAGAGAATCGGTAGAATTACCGCCTGGCTGAATCAAAAGGAGAAACCATGATCGTATTCGTACGCTTCCTGTTGATTTTGTTGGTCATCGAGCTGGGCACCTGTGGGTATCTTGTGGTAAAACGACTATCACGCCATATACCCGTGTTGCCTGCTGCAGAGTTTGTTGATCCTTTGACGATGTCTGATTTTCAGGAACTGGCAAAGCAGGCAGAAGCCGGTTCCAGTAAAGAATGGATCACGTTAGGGCAAGCATTTTTAGGGCAGGGGTTTTATACCTATGCTGAGATTTGTTATCGGCAGGCAGCTGAAATTGATCCTGCAGATAAAGTGGCACAGGCCAGTTATGCATTTTGTCTTGAACGAAC
>NZ_CALEMX010000059.1 GCF_937910335.1 uncultured Gimesia sp.
TTTCATGCTATTAGTTCCGAACCAAAACGCTTTCGGGACACCCACTAGCTATCGCACCGTCGCGATCGCCAATTGTCCTCTGAGTCGTCGCGGTCTCCGTGAGAGCGATGACATCTGTCCCGCCGCCGATCTCGATCTCTCGCGCTGCGATGACCGCAAGTGCGATCGTCGCCTTTGCTCTCTCTCTGTCTCCCGCTTCGAATTGAGCTGTTGCCACCTCTCGAAGGCGGGCACATTTCTGATAAGGTTCCATAATTTTTTGCGCGGCCTGTCGACTCTTATCAAATAACCGTTGAGCATCGCTAATTTTCTTATTTTGCCATTTCGTGTTCGCGATCGCCTGAAAGGCTTCCGAAAGCGTTCTGGGATCTTTGATTTCATGCGTGAACGCCTCAGCAAGTTCCAGGTGAGGAGATTGTAAGTATGCAGACACGATCTTTTTGGCAGCGGCATTCTGGACATCGTTGTCGGATGGATTGAGCAACAACGCGTTTTCATAGAGCGACCGGGTTGTCTTCGTATCTCCTTGGGCAGCCTGTGCAGCCGCCATTTCAAAAAACGCCTCGGCCTTTTCGTTCGGATCTTTGATTGTCTCTGCAAGGGCTGACGCCTTCTTGAGCCTCTCCAGCCTGGCCATCGCGGCGACGACCCGCACCAGAGCAAGCTCTTTTTGCTCTCGACTGCGAATACCCTTGAACGCTGCCTGGGCAACCGTTAGATCGCCTGAGTCTGCGGCAACGCGCGCCACTCGCATTAGCCCCATATCACGGTGCCTGTCGAGACCGATACTGCGTGCCGTTTGCAGGGCGTCTTTAAAGTCCCCGGCTTCTGCTTGATCTTGAGCGATCGTAATCAGTCCCGTGGATTTCATCATTGCCCGTCTGACAATAGTCTGTTCCCGCGGATTCCGTTCTTCCACCGGGATATTTCTGGCGAGGATCTTTGCTGCCTCTTCAATATCGCCGGGGATGAGGTTCAGGACACGAATCGCACCTGTAAAATCGCGACGGCTAGACAGACTCATCACAATCAGTTGCAGTGTGGAATTCCTTTGCCAGATCTCTTCTGTTGGTATCAGACCTACTGTCTGCAGAGCGGCCTTCGTCTTACCTGTTTCGATTTGAGCAAAGGCAATCGTGCCTAAGGCCATTGCTTGCTCATAACGAGAGGGAAGGCGTTGTGCGGCCTCGGTTGCCTCCTTGATTTGTCCCGCCTGGGCTTGAAGCATGGCGATCTCATCCAGAACAAACCGACGTTCAACTCCGTCTTTCAATTTTGCTGCAGTTTCCCATGCGTCCGCAAACGACTTCTTTGATGCTTTCAAGTCGCCGGTTTTGGCTTGTGCTGCTCCAAATTCTGCTAAGAGTTCGCAGCTTACACCGCACAGGCCACGAGCCTCATCTATCAACTTTCGAGCCAGAGGAATATCCGGGGCAGCGGCGAAGTTGGAAACAAGCGATGCAAGCAACACGTACAAGATGAGTATAAATCGCGCCATCTTAGTTAAACCAAAACGCCATCGAGAAGAATCTCACACCGCCAAACGTACTATTGATGCGACCCAACATTTCCGGTGACGCAAAGTCGGTGATCGGGCCTTCTTCCAGATAAGGGACCGCCGCCGTTCCCTGAACCCAGAGGAAAGGGTCGATGATACGTGGTTCGGTAAACACGCGTCGTAAATTGACGCCTTGCTTCCCTGGTTTTCCGCGCCAGAAAGGAATCAGTTTTTTACCTTGCAGTACGAGACCAGTTTCATCCAGCACAGCCAGCCACGTGTCGAGCATTTCCTGAGAGACTTTCACGCGTAGCACGCCCGTTTGTTTTGGGTTGGGAATCCATTCGTTTTCATCATCGGTTTCCGCGAGGTAATATTTCCACATCGATTTAGCATGCAGCTGCATGTCTTCCAGATGCGCAAGAGCCACCTTCATGCGCGCCGGCTCTTTCATTTCAAATCGCCAGAGATGGATAAATGCAAGAATGTCAGAGATCAGCGGTCGATCGAATCTCCATACATCATCAAAGTTGCGAGATCCTTCCAGCAGAAACGGGTAAGGTGTATCGACCTTTTCAAAATACAGGTGCGCCGTGCAATTAAAGATTTCCTGCCCGTCTACAGCCAGCATGATTTCACCCCACGCTGCCAGGAAATTGCAGTATCCAGCCAACCAGTCGGCATCGCCGCGATCAAAACCGATTACGAATTTGTCGGCTTTGTTGGCAGCCTCCCGCTCGCGTGGAGTATTCACGGTACGCATCAGGTACGTTACATCTCTCAGACTTCCCGTGCCAATTAGATCGATTTTGATCTTCGCCACGTGCAAAGGCAGCGTGACCTTAGGATCTTTGACAGCCGACAGGGTTTTCTCAGCGGCATTGAGATCGTTGATCCAGATTTGCAGAATCTGGCGTACGTCGCTGTAGGAAATCGTTTCCGGTTTCGGATTTTGTGGGAGTAACTCGCGAAATTGGGCAGGCATACCTCCGAAAGCACCTTCGGTCCGCAAACCGTACTTGTATAGACTACTCCCCAAATGTTCGAACGACTGAAAAAACTGAACCACACCTAATCCAAAGCGAGCCTCGTCATCGTCGGGTGCTTTTTTAAGTTGCGATTTGAGAGCAGTTACCCCGTCAGAGAGTTTGCCGGAAGTCAGATACTCTTCCGCCAGCGGGGCAGCAGACACCCCCGCAGACATCCATTGAGCAGAAAGCAGCAAAGTACCAATAATTGCAGTATAAACAGGCGCGCGACGCATAACAGGGTTCCCCTTGGATGACGAATGATCTGGATTCAAGGCACATCAATTGCCAGTCAGAACTAGCTCTAGAATAACCACACTATTACACAGGCGTAATTTTGTCACAATCATCACGGAAAAAACAGCAAAACTACAAACAAAGTCCGCAAAGATTGCAAAGAGAGCAACAAGAGGGATTCTTTACCTACTAGATTTACCTGTTAACGTCTGGATGATCAGATCACCGGAGGCAGTAACGGCTGGAGAGTGAATTGAATGAAGATTGCGATGTGGCAATACTGAATCAGAACAACAGCATGGCCCGGAACGTGAGGGCGAAAACGTCCGAGGCGCTGGGGTTTGCAGCCGGGCTGTTGATGTAGGTCAGGTTTTTCTGGATGAACAAATTCTTACAAACTTTCATTTGATAATACCAAGTGAAAATGGACTCCTGCGTTCCCAAGCCAAGAGCTGGGTTTTCATTCATTTTACCGTAGGCGAATGCGAACCCCATTGAATCGTCATCGCGTGAAGGAAGCGGGCCGAAATATGTCAATCCGGCGCCAACATAGCGATGCGTGTTGACTAATTCTGAATTCGTTGCTGCAAGTTGCAGGTAGGCGGTAAGGCCATCTTTGCTCACACCGGGTCGCTCATAGAAGAGACGTTGCGTGGCGAAAAAGTAAGCTCCTTTTGCGCCCTCGACATTTCCGTTGATGGATGTCAGTGTCCCGGTTTGATACCAGCCACCGATACCAATTTTGCCGGGCTTGTTTTGCATGCCGAGTTTCCAATTAGCACCGGTTTCGGCAAGATGGATGTAATGGCCATCAAAGCGTGGTCCCGACAGGCCCGTCTTACGACCTGTGGCCAGACTGCCATCAAAAAAACCATATTGCGCATAGAAATTCTTATTGGGAATCACCGATGCCACAATTCCAGTGGCCGAATCGGTATAGCCTGGCATGATTCCAATCTGGGTGGGGCTATAGTAGAGAGGTGTCAGGAGAGCACCTGAAATGCTGGGAATGTTGAGATGCTCTTCTGTATAAGGGATCGAGCGCGCAACATTGTTGAAGTCGTACGTAGGCACCGACTTTCCGAATCGTAAGACAAGTTTGTCGTCGAGCAGCGCCTGCCTGTACCAAAGTTGATAAATCTCGACGCGCGAGTCAGGCGGGGCGCTGTCCAATGCATTATAGCCCATGACGCTGGCAGCATTATTATTCACAGGGTCGCCGAAGTAAAAGAGAAACTCGGTTCCGAATAACCCGCCCTTCCAACCGAAAGCCTCTTCTGCGTCGAGCGAGAAATCGAGGATCGTGAGAGTGTCACCCGCCCATTGTCCGGGATTGTTGCCGCCACTAGGCTGGGCGTTGACATCAGTGATGTGCAGACCTCCCATCCTGAATCCGTTTCGGTTGATTCCCAACCAGTCGCCCAAATCTCCAGAGCCGGTAATAATGTTGACGGCCGCCGGGTTGCCGCTAATCGCATCCGGGGTAGTTACTGTCGAGGATCTGGTGGAATAGTCGTTCTCGCTTTGCCGTTCATCGAACTGAAGACTGGTAAGTGTGGCTGGTACAGCCGGAAAATGTGTATCAGATTCCACTTTAAACTGAGACTCATCACTCGTACCATTATTGGGATTCGTTTGAGACTGAGCAGAGCCGATCGATGTCAGCCAGACCAACAGCATCGTCAGAAATACACAACCGGAACGTAACATCGCTGTTGGTATTCCTTTCATTCTGTATTCCCACCAAAAAAATCACAACAAAATCAACGTCTGTTACTTCAAATCAGATATCGACTGTCTCGCGCCTCAACCAAAGCGACATTAGCGAGTTGTCTCAATTCATTGGAGAACCGCATGGTCATTTACTCAGAATCGGCAATAAATGCCGGTTCTATTTGCGCTTGGTAAGATCAGACGCTGGTTTTCTTAGACTGCGAAGCGATGCACAAGCCAGATAGCACACTCTCGATTCATCGAAGCACAATGCACCATAAGAGACTGGCTCAATTTGTCATTCAATATTTTTGACCAGACCAATAATCTGAAATGATTCTTTTGATGAGAATCAGGCGGTGAGTAACAGGCACAAAAAAAAACGCCAGTCAAGACGAGTTGACTGGCGCAAATAATCATGTATCGAAGAGGTGTAAAAAAAGGAAACCAGATAATCCTCTCGGGAGTTGATACATGAGATGATAACAATCTCTTTATACATGTATAATCTTTTTATCAGCCTCTATTGTCAAGGCAAACTTAAAGGGTATATGAAATCTTGATGAAAATTGCGTTTCAGCAAAGCGCGAAGTTTAGTTTGTGGAATTTGTGAACTGTTTCACATATCTCTAAACTTCATATTCCTGGAAGCGGGACTACAATTATGAGAGTGGATTTGTAATATAAAAGATGCATCATGTATGTTGGCGTTCGAAAGCAGTGTCGTATTCGGCACTGACTTTGTGAACACTGGGTTTCGTTGAAGAAGAGTAAAGCCTCTTTTTCTCATTCGATTTCGTAAGGAAATGAACGGTTTTTAATGTTTCAACAAGTACGTTATTTATTGTTACAAGTTCGAAATTCTGACGATCCCATGCGGGGTCAGGAAGTGAACTGTTTTGCCAAAGCGCTGGCTGCCAATGTGAGTCAGATTTCTGTGTTTGATCTTCTGGAAGCACCACTCTCGGAAATCGATCTTGCGGACATCGATATGATACTGATCGGTGGCAGTGGTCACTATTCCGCCGCGGGTGAGGGACGCTGGCTGGAAGTCGCTCTGGAAAGTCTGCGAGTTGTGCATGACAGCCGCAAACCAACGTTTGCTTCCTGCTGGGGATTTCAGGCAATGGCACGGGCGATGGGGGGACGGGTCATTCATGATTTGAACCGCGCGGAACTGGGAGTCCACCACGTCACACTCACCTCGGAAGGACGCGCCGATCCTGTTTTTGGTCCGTCGGGACCAGTTCTGCAAGGCCTGATGGGACATGAGGATACAGTCGTAGAACTACCACCGGGAACAGAACTGCTGGCTTCCACAGATCGAGTGGAAAATCAGGCATATCGTTTTCTAGACCGCCCCATTTATTGCACACAGTTTCATCCCGAACTTGATCACGATTCGTTTCTCGGGCGATTAACCTCCTATCCGGAGTATGTCCACAAAATTGCCGGCCTGACTCTCGAAGAGTTTCGTCATACGATTCATGATACCCCCGCAACCACTGCCTTGTTAATACGTTTTGTAGAACAAATTGCACCCATGTATTTAGATCAGAAATAATCCCTCCGCCAGCTACACTCAGGCAACGATTATGTCAGAACCATCAAACAAGAAATTGCATATCGCCATCATTACCTCGGGAGGAGCAGGGATGTTCTGCGGCGCCTGCATGCACGATAACACCTGGACGAAAGCAATGATCAATCAGGGGGCAGAAGCCACTCTGATTCCAACGTATACTCCCATCCGCGTCGATGAGCAGAATATGACAGGCTCGCCGGTCTTTCTGGGAGGGATTAATATTTATCTGAATTTTCGATCCCGAATCTGGCGCAGCTTGCCCCGTTTTTTCAAACATTGGCTGGATACTCCCTGGATTATTAATCTGGCGACAAAGTTTGGCGTCAGCAACGATGCCCATGAACTGGGAGCCCTGACCGTAACCCTGCTGGAAGGAGAACAGGGGCCGGAACTCATGGAAATTGAAGAGCTGGCTCAATATGTGGGAGAACAACTGAAACCAGATGTCGTTTGTCTCAGTAACGCGCTGCTGTCGGGTACCATAAAAAAAATCAAGGAATATTTCTCAGGCCCCCTGTTTTGTGTCTTGCAGGGAGATGATGTTTTTTTGGAAGAGTTGGGGGCGCCCTATCGCCTGCTTGCGCTGGAACTGATTCGCCAGAATATTCAACAACTGGATGGAGTACTCGTCCACAGCGATTACTATCGCGAGTTCATGTCGGACTATCTGGGAGTACCCGTCGATCATTTTCAAAAAGTATTGTTAGGCATCGATCTCGAAGGTCATGACGGAACGCCGAATGAGAACGCGGATGAACCCTTTACGATTGGATTCTTCGCCCGGATTTGTAAGGAAAAAGGGTTGCACAATGTTGTGCAGGCATTCGAGATTTTTCATCAAGCTCATCCTGAAAGCCGACTTGCTGTGGGAGGATTTCTAGGCAAAGAAAACGAAGACTACTTTCACGAAACCACAAAAAACCTGACTGCGCTGAATGAATCTTATAAGTACTGGGGCAGCCCCGACTCTCGGTCAGAAAAAGTCGCCTTTTACAAAAGCCTGTCTGTACTTTCCGTTCCCACCGATTATCACGAACCCAAAGGTCTGTTTGTACTGGAAGCGATGGCCAATGGAGTGCCCGTAGTCCAGCCGGCACATGGTGCGTTTCCTGAACTGATTGAAAAGACCGAGGGAGGCCTGCTGGTTCCCCCCGGCGATCCACAAGCATTGGCTGATGCGTGGGAACGACTTTATCAGGACCGTGACTATCGTTTGAAACTCGCGCAACAGGGTTATGAACGTGTTCGTCAGTTCTATAGCGCAGAATTGATGGCCAAAGAGAGCCTGAAGTTTTTTCAAAAAACGGTTGATTCATCCGGTTTTGCGAAGAACGAACCACAAATGACTCCCGAGCCTTGAATGTAAAGTCGTGCTGCTTAACAATGTGGCGGGATTGCGGTATCTTAGAACGCAATCTGATCGAGCGTGTTCGTTAACTGTTGATCGAACAAACCAATTAAAAACGTTAAATCATAAGGTGTATAGATTTCGATGCCAGACCTTCACTCGTTAATGAAAAAGCTGCAAAAGAAGAATGATTCCAAAATTGTTCTGCTGGTTTCTGATGGACTGGGTGGGCTGCCCATGGAACCGGGTGGTAAAACCGAGCTGGAGACAGCCAGCACACCCCATCTGGATGCACTCGCCAAAAACGGAACATTGGGGCGCAGTATTCCCGTACTTCCCGGAATCACTCCCGGCAGTGGCCCCGGACACCTCGGATTGTTTGGCTATGACCCACTGGAATTTAATATCGGGCGCGGCGTGCTGGAAGCATTGGGAATCGACTTCGAACTGGGCCCCGATGACGTCGCCATTCGCGGCAACTATTGTTCTCTAGATGATGATGGAAAGATTACAGACCGTCGCGCCGGCCGCATCGCCAGTGAAATTGGTGAAGCACTTTGCAAAAAACTCGACACGATCGAAATTCCAGGCGTCGAAGTTTTTGTGCGACACGTCAAAGAATATCGACTGGTGATTGTGATTCGTGGTAAAGGCTTAGGCGGAAATATCAATGATACTGATCCGCAGAAAACCGGAGTGCCTCCTCTGGAACCGGTTGGCGAAAATGAAGCCTCTCAAAAGACAGCCGAAATCTGCAAAGAGTTTCTAAAGCAGGCAGCCGTCATCTTGAAAGACGATCAACCAGCGAACTTATTAACCATGCGTGGTATTGCCAAGCTGCCGGAGATTCCGACATTTGAAGAAGTCTATGGCACGAGAGCCGCAGCGATTGCCGTTTACCCGATGTACCGCGGACTGGCGCGTCTCGTCAGCATGGATGTGAAAGATGCCGGCCAGACTCTGGAATCGCAAATGGACTGCCTTGAAAAAATCTGGGACGATTACGATTTCTTCTTTGTGCATTACAAGTACACAGATTCGACAGGTGAAGATGGTAACTTTGACGCGAAGGTTGCCAAAACGGAAGAAGTCGACAGTTGCATTCCCCGCATCACGGCTCTCAATCCTGATGTGTTAATCGTGACCGGTGACCATAGCACGCCTGCCAAAATGAAAGCGCATAGCTGGCATCCCGTGCCTGTTTTGCTGTCGGCTGAAAATGCCCGCTTCGATGCATGTCAGAGTTTTGGTGAAACGGAATGCATTCAAGGGGGATTAGGTCAGTTTGAAGCCAAGTATCTGATGTCGATGGCCATGGCACATGCGGGCCGTCTGGAGAAATATGGCGCGTAATGTTTCACGCCCTGATTCACATAGATCAAGGATGCAAGACTTCAGGGAGCCTTGCATCCTTTTTCGTTATATTCGTTGTGATTGCACTAAATATCCGTTTACGTTTCTATATCGTCAGGAATCAGGTGAAATATGTGATTGATTTGATCGACTTATCATAGAGTGCCGTTCAGCATACCAGGAACATTCAAGCTTGTTTTCTTCTGTTGAACGTTTAAGATCTTAACGCATGAGAATTCTCGCGAACTCACTGTTTATCAATCTGGAAGTATTCGATGTCGCAGTATTTAAGCCAGCTGTCAGGACTCTCCACATTTCTGATCACGTTAGCGTGTGGGGCGCATCTTTTCTTTTTCTTTGTGCTCTGGGTCTGGTCGCGCCGCGATTTGAAGCGGATTGCTTCTTCGCTGGATGATTTCACGCGCGGCTTAAAACATCGCAGCCTGCTCGATTCCACAGGCCATCTCTCGGATCAGATTGAAGCGTTTCTGGCGGATGTCAATGAAACACTCGATCCCAATGCCAATCCACAAGACCGAAAAATCCTTTCTGAACGTGTGCATATTCTCGATGAAAAACGCCGTTATCTAAGCTCGCATTTTTTCGAGACCTGCTACAACATCTGTCGCACGATGATCGAAGCTTATCCCCTGGCAGGAGTCTTGGGGACCATTCTGGCAATGGGCGCCGCATTGCAGCTCAATGCCGATTCAGACACATCCAGCGCCATCAACGCTATCGTCAGTCATTTCGGCGACGCAATCTGGTCCACATTTGCCGGGCTGGCTGCCGCCATTCTATTAATGTTTCTCAACAGTATCCTGGAAACATCGTTTCTAGGACTGGTTGAAAATCGACGGCATGTAAGAGATACGGTCGTCCGGGCCAAGCGCGAACTTGCGTTTGCCAGCGGAGGTGAAGCCGCACCATGATCAGCCGACGTCGATTGACATTTCAGCTAACTCCTCTACTCGACCTGTTGTTGATCGTGATCTTTGCGCAATTTATGGACACACAGGAAACGACGGCACGCATCGAACAACGCGCAGAACAGCAGGTGCAACAGGCTGAGCAGAAAGTAGAGAAGCTATCGCAGGTTCGTGAGAAGGCACTTCAAAAGATAGTGACATTATCCGAACGCGAACTGCAATCTCAGCGCAAGGCCATGCAAGCGGAAAAGCTAGCAATTGAGAGCATGAAACGAATGCAGGTTACGCAACAGATTTTAACGAAAGAGAATCGAGAAAAATCCGACCAACTCGAGCGCGTACAAGCACAACGGGACCGGGTTGCCGAATTAGTACAGCAACTGTTTCAGATTCCCGATCAGATGCTTGATCCAATATTAAAATCAAAAGCCGATCCGGATACAGAGAAAACCAAAGCGGAACTCCAGCGGATCAAAAAACAACTGCAGAAACTGGCGGGTGCCAAAGCCGAGGATGTGGTGAAACATCTTCTAACGTATGACGAACTCACCAAACGCAGCGATATCTGGGAATTATATCTCACAGAAAATGGCGTCTTTCGGTTGAAAATCGGAGACCAGACCACCGACTTCCGTGCAGATTCTTTGGAAAGTTTTGTCGATCGGTTTTATGCGATTTATAAAACGGTTCCTCAGCCAAAGAGTCTGGTGATCATTCTCTTCTCATACGGAGACGCCAGGGCATCGGTTCGCTTCGCTGCAACTCAGGGACTCCCTGTAATCGCCGAACGTTTGCGTACCGACAGCAGCGGCAGAACTCGCTATGAATATGCAGTCATCGGTTTTGCTCCGGAGCAGACCAAAGCCGAGAATTAAAACAGGATCGGGTACGCTGTAGACGAGACCAATTGAGACTTAAATCCCCAGTTCCTGTTTCACCTCTTTGAATTTTTCAATCGCAAAGTCCAAATCTTCAATCGAGTGGGCAGCTGAAATCTGCGTTCGAATACGGGCTTTGCCTTTGGGAACCACGGGGAACGAAAAGCCGATCACATAAACGCCTTTCTCTAGTAAAGCGTTCGCAACTCGCGCAGCCAGCGAGGCATCACCCAGCATAATGGGTACGATGGGATGTTCGCCCGGTAATACATCGAAACCGACTTGTGAAATTCCGGCACGGAAATGTTTTGTATTCGCTTCCAGTTTGTCGCGCAGTTCGGTCGACTCCGTCAGCAGATCAATGGCCCTGATCGAGGCGGTCACAATCGCCGGCGCGACCGAATTCGAGAAGAGGTAAGGCCGCGAACGTTGTCTAAGCAGCTCGATGATTTCCTTGCGACCACTGGTATATCCGCCACTGGCTCCTCCCAGGGCTTTGCCCATGGTCCCGGTCAGAATGTCAATACGATCCATGACGTTATGGAATTCATGCGTCCCTTTTCCATGAGGCCCCATAAAGCCGACCGAATGAGAGTCATCAACCATCACCAGTGCATCGTATTTGTCCGCCAGATCACAAATCGCCGGAAGATTGGCAATGTAACCATCCATCGAAAAGACACCATCCGTAGCGATCATGCGGAACCGGGCCGACTCCGCCGCTTTGAGCTGTTCTTCCAGATCCTGCATATTGTTGTTTTGATAGCGATAACGCTGCGCTTTGCATAAACGCACTCCATCGATAATACTGGCGTGATTCAGTTGATCTGAAATTATCGCGTCTTCAGCAGTTAACAGCGTTTCAAACAGACCGCCGTTCGCATCAAAGCAGGACGTGTAAAGAATCGTATCTTCTGTTCCCAGAAACTGACTCAGTTTTTGTTCAAGTTGCTTGTGAATCGCCTGGGTTCCGCAGATAAAACGAACCGATGAAAGGCCGTAGCCCCAGTGATCCAGCCCGCTTTGTGCGGCGGCGATGACTTCCGCATGGTCTGACAAGCCAAGATAGTTGTTCGCACACATGTTGAGAACCGGCTCGCCTTCTGCAACGCGAATGTGCGCATCCTGCGGAGTCGAAATCACGCGTTCTGATTTATACAAACCATCTTCACGGATCGAAACGAGTGTTTTTTCCAGTTCCTGTTTGATGGATCCATACATGGGACTCGTCCTGTTAGCGGTTTTATTGTTTGCGATTAAAAGAAGCAGTGATTGAGGTCTGCCTTAAATATCTTTCCAGTCAAGAATCACTTTACCTGATTGACCTGTCATCATGACTGAAAATCCCTCTTCGAATTCACTAGCGTGAAAACGGTGTGTAATGACGGGGCTGATATCGAGCCCGCTTTGCAGCATGACCGACATCTTATACCACGTTTCATACATTTCGCGACCATAAATGCCTTTAATCGTCAGCATATTGAACACGACAATATTCCAGTCGATGGCGATTTCCTTTTCGGGAATTCCCAGCATGGCGATTTTGCCGCCGTGGCACATGTTGGCCAGCATATCACGAAACGCCAGTGGGTTCCCCGACATTTCCAGACCTACATCAAAACCTTCCGTCATCCCCAGTTGCTTTTGTGCGTCTGCTATCGAGTTGGTACTGACATCCAGATCGAGGGTGGCACCCATCTTCCGCGCAAGCTCCAGGCGATACGGGTTTACATCCGTAACCACCACATGCCGCGCGCCAGCATGTCTGACGATGGCCGCCGCCATCACACCAATCGGTCCGGCACCGGTAATTAAAACATCTTCACCCAAAACCGGAAACGAAAGCGCGGTATGAACGGCGTTGCCGAACGGATCAAATATCGAAGCGACGTCGCGATCAATCGAATCGTCGTGATGCCAGATATTAGTCATCGGCAGCGAAATGTATTCCGCAAACGCACCGGGGCGATTCACCCCGACTCCCTCCGTATGAGCACAAAGATGCCGCCGACCCGCAAAACAGTTGCGACAGCGACCACAGACCACATGCCCTTCACCGCTCACGATTTCGCCAGGAGAATAATCGACGACGTTCGAACCCACCTCCACGATTTCACCGACAAATTCATGACCGACCACCATTGGCACCGGAATCGTTTTCTGAGCCCAGTCATCCCATTTATAAATGTGGACGTCAGTACCACAAATTCCTGTTCGATCCACTTTGATAAAACATCATTGATTCCAATCGTGGGAACAGGCACCTCTTCCAGCCAGAGACCCGGCTTTGACTCTTTCTTCACCAGTGCTTTCATCGTAAGACCGATCACCCTGAAATTTTAAAAGTTCGTAATGAAAATTCCTTTATATTGACTTAGTATCCATTATAATAGAAAATGAATTCCATTTTGCAAGAGTTGTAATCCGATATATTGGAAAATAGTGTGTCAGCAAATACAACAAAGAAACAAAGCGAATCGAGTCAACCTGCCGAATTATCGCCCGACGAAATTAGCGGCCAGCTGTCTCAACGCGTTCGTGCTTTGCGGAAAGAACGTGGCTGGTCGCTCGATTCGCTCTCCGCGGCATGTGGTGTCAGCCGTTCCATGCTCAGCCAGATCGAGCGGGGCGAGGCGAATCCCACGTTGGCCGTGACAGTGCGGATCTCACAGGCATTTGGAATTGCGCTGGGAGAACTGGTAGAAGCGCCGCTCTCTACCTCGTCCATTGAAGTCATTCGCGCCGATGACCGCACGTTTCATTATCGCTCCGATGCAGAGTGCCGCATTCGAACGTTGTCGCCGCTGCATCTGGAAAAGGATGTAGAGTTTTATGAAGTGCTCCTGCATGGGGGAGGCAAACTGAAAAGTGCGCCACACTTCAAAGGCACACGCGAATTCCTCACGGTCGAAAAGGGGAAAATTGAACTGGAGTCGGGAGAAGATACCACACTCCTCGGTCCGGGAGATTCTGCCAGTTATCGCGTCGATGTACCGCACACCATCAGTAACGCAGGACGCGGCGAAGCCGTTTTGTTTCTAGTCGTGATTTATCAGAACTGAAAACAGAGCGTCTTCACGCTACTGTTCACACGCTGAGCGAGTTGGATCTTCTGGATCGCTGTTTTCTGATTCATCCAAACCGTTGTACTTTTCGCGATGGCGGTCAGCCAGAATGGTGTCGATAAAAAACTGAGAAGTATGAAACATCAGTAACGGGAAGACAGCAGAGGGCAAACCGGCATTTCCAAACATGGACGCATCGGTGGCTACGAAGATCGCAATCGGCAGTGTTTTCTGACTGCCGGAAATTGCGCTGGCAATTTGATCGCGCGGATGAAACCCAAAGGTCTTTCCCAGAAACATATTGGAGTAAAAACCTGTGATGTGAACCACGATACAACTGATCCAGACGACTGCGATGGCAGCGAATGAAATCCCGGTTACGGATATTTTAATGCCATGGCCAGTTTGTACTGCCGCCAGCAAAACCATCAACAACACAAACAGCAAAGCAATCGTTCCCAGTTTGGAGGTCATTCGATCCGCATAATTTTTGATCCGGGTGTTCAACCGAAAGACTTGCCCGATAGCGACGGGGATCAACGCTGCATAAATCAGTTTTGTAATCATCTCCCAACGCTCAAATTCTTTTGTCTCTCCTGTGATCAGCAGTATCCAGAAAGGAATCGTTAAAAAGCAGACTCCATTGGTGATCATCGTGACCATTAAGGAAATGCCATCATTGCCTCCAGCACGACGTGTCCAGACGGATGCGCCACATAAGGTGCAGGGAACAGAAGCCATAATAATCAGACCGACTTGGAAATCGCGTGTAAGTTGTAAAGGCAATAATGCCCAGGCTAGCAAGGGTAAGAAAATGATGTTCGTAACGAGAGCCAGAAACAGCGGCGCCGGTTTTCGAATGGAAGACAATAAATGTTCTGAATTCAGACTGAGCGACATCAAAAATAAAACAAGCGCCGTCAGCCAGGAAGGGCGAATCCATTGCCTCAACCAGATCAGGTTTTCCTCTGGCCCTCTATGGCCGGCGATGACACCAAATGTTATGACCAGAGTGATGGCAGCCAGAAACCAGCGACGACGTAGGAAGGCAAGCATGTCTCAGATTTCAGTTGAAGGATGGCCGGTTAAAGCGCGTTATTTCTTTTTGGATTTCTCGCGAATTTCACGCCAGCGTTTTTCCAGATAGGGCAACGCCGGCTGGAGTGCTTCAGGGACTTTTGTTTCCGAGATCGCTAAGATCGCACTGGATAATTTGCCCGCCTTGGCATCGCTGATGGCCATCAGATAAATGGCGGATAATGTGCGCTCCGGGTCGACACGACCGTATAATCGTAGGTAATCGCTCAGTGACTTGGACGCCGATGCATCTTCTCCCTGTAAATATTTTCCCAACGCCAGGAAATATGCCGCCTGTTGTGCAGCTATCAGGTGCATCAACCGGACTTCCTGAGTGACGTTCAAGTCACTCGGAAATCTTGCCTCCAGTCGCGTTGTGATATAGCTCTCGATGGCAGCCTTCTGATCTCCCAAGAGTTGCTCCGTTCTTGTTTTTAATAATTTACGCGTTGGTGGACCCCATTTGACGTCGAAAGTTCCATCGGGCTTTTCAACGTGGACGTTACGATCATAGGGAACAGGAGCACGAAACGCTAATTTCAGGGTTGCGAGAGCCTTGAGCCTTTCACCGCTCAGTTTTTCACGCTCATTGATTTGTTGATCCGGAAATTCTGATACTTTGATCGCTGAATCTTTCAAAATCCCGTTTCCAATAGTTTGAATATGAGAGATAAAACCCGGATCCCCTTCTAACGCATCGAGATTGCGAAACAGGACGAAAGTCTGCTTGCGCGACAACGAATCTTCCAACCGTCGCATTCGGCCCGACCATTCACTGCTTCTGCCCATAATCAAGACCTGCGCCGTTTTGAGTTCTGCCGCTGAAAAACGTTTTTCGGAAGCTTTGCCATAAAAGTCTTTCAGGAGATCGGGAGATTTCAAGACTGAATCAAGAGTGGCAGGGTTTTGAATAAGAATGGAATCCGCCGGTTGTTCCGCAGCAGGAACCGGCAGACCCAGGACCGGGTCATATAAATAGATGTTTTGATCAATCAAGACTCCTACTAGAAGTTTGAAGCGACTGGGAACCGACGGGCGAAATAGAACCGCATCAATGCGCATTTGTCGTAAAACGTTAATAAAGACCCACGCACGCTGCTCCGGGGAACCGGCTCCCAGGATACAAATTTCATAAGGAGAAAGTGGCAATTCGTTTTTTTTATTTGTAGTCAGGGCAATATTATTCATGCAATAGTAGAAGGCAGCCGTTGATCGATTCAGATCACTCGTTTGTCCTTTGATTGCCGCTTTCATCATCCCGTTAGCAAGCTGTGCATCGCGAATAAATCTACCGTCGAAGGTAGTGAATCGTATGAGATCCATTTTCGCCAGTTGTGCTTCACTCAGATATTTTTTCAAGAAAGGTTTTTGTGAATCTGTCACGACGGGAGGATTGGCGTCAAAACCTCCACATTTAAATGTCCAATCATTTAATAATCCCACACTCGGTTCGAGTTCGGCGCTGATTCCCAGGCGAGCCGGTTCTAACATGTTGATAGAGTTATCTATGAAACTGTCACAGTCGCTTTCAGCTTGCTTTGAACTGGTTTTCTGGGGACTGTTTTTCGAATTCTGTTTTTTTGCTGGTGGAGGCGACGAATTTTTACAACCAGCAATCAAGAGTAGCATACTCAGGAAGCAAACGCCTGACAGAAAAGGCAGCCGAATTTTATGCGTTCGTTCTGGAAGATTGGTCAAAATCATAATGGCAGTATCTCTTGATGCGACACACTTCCGATATTACTTTCAATGGAATTGCGTCATTAGATAATCAAATCAGTTTCTCTGAAGGAATACTGAATAAAATAAATATAATGAAAATATTCTCTACATTATAACCGATTTTCAGTCAGATGGAATGTCTGTCACGCTCCCGATTTCATTAACCAGAGAGCGGAACTTCTGTAAAGTAACGGCGAATTTCGAAAATTGATCAAGAGATAACATATTCGGTCCATCGCTAAGCGCCATCGAAGGATCGGGATGTGTTTCCGC
>NZ_CALEMX010000060.1 GCF_937910335.1 uncultured Gimesia sp.
CGCTTTACCGCGTAAAATTCCGCGCGTACTCACTTTCGGGACACCCACTAGCTATTTCTTCTGATGGATGTCTCGCAATCATCACTCGATGTTTGCTTTTGATCTGTCGTAGTGAAACAGGTTCGACTTGCAGAATTAGCCTATTCGATACGATGCAGCTCTAAAAAGAAGCTGATGCTTTATGGCATTGTACTTCAACTCTCATCACTGTTGGACCAGCCAACAGTGGCACCCGCTATCAATGCTCAGCAAGCTCGATTTAATCGGTGTTCGTTTCTAGTCGCCGGAGACTCCTGCAAACATGTACTGCACTGCTTTTCCATCTTCATAGACGGGGAAGAATACTGCCTGCCAACGGTCGCATAGATCGGTTAGTTTTTCTTCCGTGTCTGCAGACTGGCACATTTTCAGTGTTGGTTTTGTGGTGCCGAACAGGTCTTTCGATTGCGATTCGCTGAGTGGTGTGGCGGCGCCTGGCTCTGGAGTGGGAGAGATACAATGGATGTCGAGGATGGAATGGGTACCCGCCTCTTCAGAGATTTCCAGTGCCTCTTCAATGGAAGTCGGGGCCTGCGATGCTTTTGATCCCAACATGCCTTTGGCTGCGGATGCAAAACCTTCTTTGTTGATTTTATTAATAAATGCTTCTGTTTTCTTGTTCTGCTTTTTATTTTGCTCTGTGTCGAAGCCGAGTCCCCCCAATGCTTCATCCAGGGATTTGCTGATCTTTAATAACTTCTTCAAGTCAGCAACTGGCGGCGCGATGTCTTTCAGAGTGCCATCGTCGGTCTGATTTATCAGATCGCCGGGCAGGCTATAGTCGCGGCGGGTGAATACGTCGTCGCGTAGTTTTTGGAGTTCTGCATTCGCATCAGAATTATAAGGACAGTAATAAGTCCAGCCGGTGGCTCCCATGAATGGCTCCCTGAAACTTGTTCTTGTGTGATTACAATCCACAAAAACAACAGTACACCCACGTTGATTAAATTTCAACCGCCGGGTGACTCTGTGTTGGCTCGTCTTGATCACATTTTGGACCACCACGAAAAACTCGAACGGCACGAACACGGATTATTTGCGTGATCAATTTGGATCTCTTTTGATGAGACGTGCTGGATTTTCAGGTGGGCTTATCGGGCAGTCAAAATCAGGAGGCGAACCTTTCGTTTAGATCTGATGTCTTACACTTGAGAGGCCAGATTTATCGATTCCGAAACGGTTTGAGTCCCCATCATGCCCGAGATAATTCCCATTATTCGACGTGCTATGCCACAAGACAGTACGGCAATCAGTTCATTAGGTATTCGATCCAAGGCGGTCTGGAACTATTCACCTCAAATGATGGCCACTTTTCGCAAAGAGCTCACTCTTTCGAGTGAAGAGATCCTAAACCGAATCGTATATGTGAGCACTATCGACGACAAGATTATCGGCTACTATTCACTGCGTGAAATCGACTCCGAGGCGATCGAACTCGAACACCTGTTTGTCGATCCTGATCACCTGAAACGTGGTTATGGTTCGCGCCTGTTTCAACACGCGATTGAAGTGGTGACATCTTCAGGGTTTACACGACTGATCATTCAAAGTGATCCCCACGCTGCCGGTTTCTATGAAAAACTGGGTGTGCCTTTGTTGAAAACCATCCCATCCAGCATACCGGGTCGTTCCATTCCCTACTATGAAATGATTATCCCGGTAGAGTAACACGCTCAGTAATGAACTCCGGCAACTCTGCGACCAGAGCTAATGACTCTGTTCCGGGTCGAGCTGATTTTGTTTTTTTCTACCACGAAAAACACGAAAGGCACGAAAAAGATTGAGGCGTTTTGCTACGTAATCAAAGGGGATCTTTTTTGATGAGACGTGCTGGATTTTCAAGTGGGGGAATACTGGGGGTATCGGCCATTAACAGGACTACCGATCAAGTGTCAGCCGTCGCTGGGTCATCGCACAACGGACGCAGTGGGGTCGATGACCGTGGTTGCTGATTGACCCTTACCATATTTTGTTGCGTGATTGAATTTCGGTCAGGTCCAAACTGCGTTGCCGCCGCCGATGGGGGGTTGTAGATATCGCATATCGCCGTTGGCGTCGCGGGCTCCGATTCGGCCCTGGGCTTCGATTACGCCGGGTCTGAGGGCCTTATCATTGGGTCCCAGATCATTGATTAGAAATGTGCCGTCGTAGTTATTTAAATCGGGGCCGCCGGTGAATGAGCCCAGGACATGCGCGCTGGCTTTGGGGCCGCAAATCGGTTGGATGTCTGTGTGTCGCAGTTCGCGGTTGCCCACGAAGGTCAGCGAGTTTCGCGGCCGCGTCATTTTGAAGTTCAACGTCGGTCGATGTTTGCCTTCGTTATCGAAGTATTGATGCATGCCTAACAGATGCACTTCATACATGGCAAAGGCACCTTTCAGCCCCATGCTCGTGTATTCACCAAAGGGAACTCCTTGAACGGCTTCACGCATCAGATGACGACCGCCGTAGAATGTTGCCACTGTATCGAGACCGAATTCAAACCACTTTACAAGCTTTTCTGAACCGATGTTGGTCACAAAGATTTCTGGCCCGGCCCGGTAACTTGCCGTGTCGATGCCCAAATCACACCACACCAGATTCAGCGTCGATGCATTGAAGTTGGCAGCCGTCTTGATAGCGACGGGTGTAAACTGCCCCCAGCCGTTGATGGCGACATGGCGAAAGTCATTCCAGATCGCATTGTAATTCTGAATATCAATTCCGACTTTTGTGACCGCATTGATCTCAACATTGGTCAGACAGGTCCGGTCACAGGATGTATTGCCGGAGACTAGGATACCCCGTTCCAGCCGTCCGACTGCATTACCGGCGGGTCCATAAGGGAGCGGTCCCATCACCATATCGTGGATATGGATCGACTGGTTGTCTGGTGAAACCGGTGTCTGATTGGCGGCAATTTCAATTCCCGCTGAGGGAGGCGAGTCGTCGTTACCGACCAGACGGACCGAGATGACACAGCCGACGGAATCCTGAAGATGAATCATCGGTTGGCCGGCGGGGCCTTCCCAGATCAGGGCGCCACTTGCCGGATCTCCCATGGCCTGATGCCCGAGTCCACGCAGGGTAATTGATTTGCGATGCAGATTGAGCGGGCGACCGATGCGACAGGCGCCGGAGATGACGACTTCGCCACCTTTGACATCCTGGCCATGCGCTGCGTCGATTGCTTTCTGAATCGCAGCGGAATCGTCGGTGCCTGTCCCCGGACCCGTCCAGTCACAGCGGGCACCATATTTTCGAACATCTAATGAGAATTTTTCCATGCCGGTTATTTTATAAGGTGTTCTATGGAAATCATAGCAGCCGTATTTTTATTTGCGGAAACGCAGGATGGTATTTTGCAGGTGATGGCGACTGTTGCGGATTGAATCTAAGTAGAGCAACTCGGTTTTTTCTACCACGAAAAACACGAATAGTGGTGGAGGATGTTGTTCTATCACTTTAAGGTCGACAGCCATGCCAGTAAATCGGCTACATCTTTGGCGGACATTTCACTGAGTAGTAGTTCCGGCATGAGAGATTTTTGTTGTGGAATGGCGTTTTCTATTTCGCTGGTTTTAAAACGATGTTCTTTCCGTTTGGCGTCGCGAATGATGATTTCCTGTTTGGTTTGTTTGACCATCAGGCCGCTAAAAACTTTGCCGGCAGTGGTTTCGATAATCCATGTACGGAATTTAGGCTCGATTGTTTTGGAAGGCTGGAGAATATTTTCCAGGATTTGTGCCTTCGTGAGTTTCTTCGCGACGTGTGTTAACTCTGGCCCTAGTGAATCTCCTTTTCCTGAAACCTGATGACAATTGCGACAGCTGATACTTTGCCCCGTGAAGAACAGGTTTTTGCCAGACTCAATATCACCTTTTAGTGCGAGCAGACTCTTGGCATTGATTGATTTTCCGAGCCGCTTAATGCGTTTACTATCGGGTAGAAAAGATTCAAACAGGTCGCGGGCCACCATATTCTTCGATGACGTTGTTCTTTCCACGACGAGCCTGGCGATGGCATCTGGTAGTTTGTTTTCCGATTGCGCACTGGCAAGCAGTAGCGCGCCTTCAGTTGAGGCCGTTAGTTCGTCGATAAGTTTCTCGCGTTCTGATTTTCGGTTCGTACTTTGTAGTGCTATTTCCTGCTCCATTCGTTTTGCGGCTTTGGATCGATCTGCCGCGTTAACGGTGTCACGCTTTTCCAGTTTCGCATAACTGCGTGCCAGCAGTTGCTGTTTTGCATTATGCTCGATTTCCAACTTACTTTTGGCAGTTGCTTCGTCCAGTTCTATCAGCCGCTTGAGCTTTGATTGCAGAGCGGTGCGCTGTGGCAGGTTTTGAATCCAGTCATGAATCAATGCGAGACCACGTCGATCAATGTTGGTGGAACCGATGTGTGGCATATGTCCGGGCCCCCGTTTTGCCATCCGCATCAACATAACGGATCGATAGGGATCACCGGGCGCGAGAATTTCGGCTTTATGAATGCCGAACGTGCCCTGTGTGGGACGTACGCCGAGCGCTTCCGATTTCTCCAACGGTTTATCATAGTCGATGTGAATACGTGCTGCTCCGCCGCCATGTTCTCTGTGACAGTGTGCACAGTTTGCATGTAAGTAGGAACGCCCGCGTAAATACATGTCGGCTGATTTATCAAAGGGGTCGACCAGTTGGGGAAGATGCGCTTCCGGAAGATGTGGCTTGATTGATTCGATGGGCGCATTGACAAGAGGAAGATCCTCTTTGTTTTCGAGAACACCTATATGGCGCAGCGTGCGAATTTGATTGTCCGTAATGCCGCCGAAGTTGTGATTACGATTAATCTGCTTAATATTAAATGCGAGGGTCGATCCTGCCCAGGCGTTGTGACAGCGCATGCATTCCGTACGTGAAGAGAAACGCCACTGTTGATCGCGTTTGCCGCCGGGATAATTTGTATCAATCACATTGAAGGTCGCTGTCTCACCGGCTGCACCGACAAGTTCTGCGTCAGTCTGTTCCTGATTCCAGCGATAACTATACCCGCGCCATTCGAATCCATTAAAATGCAAGAGTTGCGTTTCAATCCGTTTCTTTGAATTCACATCGCCGGCGATTAATTCGAGTGAAAGTGTTTTTGTAAGGACGGCGTTTTTCGGATAAAACAGATCGCTTCGGAAATAGGAGCCGGGAAGGCGTTGCGATTTTGTGTGCAAGCCGATGGAGCTATCACCGGGTAGTGCCAGGAAGCGTTCCGCCGTTGCATGGTCGGCCCATAATTCGGCATTGATAGAGAAGGGGATTACCCCCGCGGCAAGACGATGTGCGGGGACTGATTCGAACAGGCCGCTTTCGCTCAATTTTTGAGGGAAGGGATGTGATTCGTTTACAAGTTGATTTCGTTCCAGTTCGTGGATGGTGCCGGCATCGTAGTCGAGGAGTAAAAGCTCTCCATCATGTCGTTCTGCAAATCCGGAAATACGTACCGTTGGTTCAACCAGTTCTTTGCGCGGGCCCGGCTTTCCTCTTTCTGATGAGATGTGCCAAATCCGTCGTGTAACATAATCACCAAATATATATTGCCCGTACAATTCAGGAAATTTCTTGCCGCGATAGACAAAGCCACCGGTGACGGAAGCTCCTTCACTATGCGGTATTTCTACTGTTGCTTTCACTACAGGAGTCGGACCACGCTCCCATTCGGTATGCACTTGCTGAGGACCTTCGACGAGGGACCAGCCGAAGTTATCTCCGCGTTGCACGTGATAAACCATCTCCCAGAGTTGCCAGCCAACATCACCGATCCACAAATCACCTGTTTTTCGGTCGAAGCTGATCTTCCAGGGATTGCGCAATCCATACGCCCAGATTTCGCCCCGCGCCCCTTTTTCGTTGACAAAGGGATTGTCATCGGGAATCGAATACGGTTTCTTGCCTGAAGGGTGATCGACGTCAATGCGTAATGTTGCAGAAAGCAAATTGCTGATATCCTGACCTGCCTTGTGTTCATCGGGAGGATAAGCGGGTGCACCGTCGCCGGTTGAGATAAACAGTTTGCCATCGTGACCAAATTTGAGACAGCCGCCATTGTGACCTCCCTGCAGCCAGCTGAGAAGTTCCAGTTCACTTGTTGCTATTGCACGCGGGGGGTCATCTTTTGTTACTTGTAGACGCACAACACGTGTGCCGTGTGGGTGCTGTTTTAGATTACTTTTGATATATCGGACAACATAACAGAGATAACAATAACGGTTTTCAGCAAACTGCGGATGAAATGTCAGTCCGTAGTTCGCCACCATGGCGACTCGTTCTTTTTCTGGCAACGATTTGTTTAATTGTGCGACTAGTTCTTTCACATCGAGAAAGAGGTCGGCCTGTTTGCAATTGGGATCGGCGGGGATCGAATAGATTTTTCCCGAATTTTCAGTGAGAAACAGGCGATCTGTGCCGGGGGCACTGGTGAGGACGGTTGGATTCTTGAATGTCAGATGGGGAAAGACGCGTTTGGCTTTAAATGGCAACGGAGGTTCGGGACGACCGCGGACCTTGGAAGAATTCCACTCAACTCGTTTCTCAATCCCATATGGTTTCTGTTTGGAAGAGGGAACTGGTTTTGTATCTGCCAAGAGATTCTGAGAGCCAGGCGAACAGACTGAAATGATTAAGCTTGAGAGTATTGTCAGCGTCAATAGAAACCGGACTGTCTTTTGATATTTCATACTTCATTCGTGCCAAATGGATCGTCAGATGAAATGGAACTCGAGACACTGCAATGCTCGATACGACTGAGATTCCATTTATTCTAACCACGTACGAAAGAGATTTCCACAGATTCAAGGTTGAAAGTGAAAAACGAGGGTGTGTTGATTTTCTCAACATGGGACGTCATTCCCTATTCCAGCTGGCGTTCGAGAATCCTGATTTCTAAGGGTAGGATGGCCTTTAAACTGTCAGTTTTTTTACTACCACGAAATACACGAAAGGCACGAACAAGATTAAGGTGTTTTGCAACGTGATCAGATTGGATCTCTTTTGATGAGACGTGCTGGTTTTCAGACGGGAGAGTCTTGGGGATATCCGATCGGGTGGCATCCATGAGGAAGTCTCTGTCAAGATCGTAGTGAGAAGAACGCGGAATTTCCCAAGCATCCATCCGGCATCATCAATAGTACATCCCATCAACAGCCAACAGAGCCACACAACCGTTTATGTGAAGTATCAATTATTTTTGTGCGTCCGAAACAGGCGATGTGTCTCGTTGCTCATGATCACCGGTCCGCATTTCTTTACATAGCTTGTAATTCTTCATAACGGTCTTCGTACTTGGATGCTCCAATCCAAGTGTCGTGGTAAAGATATCAATCGCCTGTAGATAGAGTGGTTCCGCCTCTGCGTAACGCCCCTGGCTTCGATACAGACCAGCCAGGTTGTTGAGGTTGGTCGCGAAGTCCGGATGGTTTTCCCCCAGGACAGCACGACGAATTTCCATGACCTGGCGAGAGAGTGGTTCGGCCTCTACGTAACGCCCCTGGCTTGCATACAGACCAGCCAGGTTGTTGAGGCTGTTCGCGAAGTCCGGATGGTTTTCTCCCAAGACAGCACGACGAATTTCCATTGCCTGTAGATAGAGTGGTTCCGCCTCTGCGTAACGCCCCTGGCTTTTATACAAAAGGGCCAGATTGTTGAGGCTGTTCGCGAAGTCCGGATGGTTTTCCCCCAGGACAGCACGACGAATTTTCATTGCCTGTAGAGAGAGTGGTTCCGCCTCTGCGTAACGCCCCTGGTTTCCATACAAAAGAGCCAGGTTATTGAGGCTGGTCGCGAATGATGGATGATTTTCTCCCAAGACAGCACGACGAATTTCCATGGCCTGTAGAGAGAGTGGTTCGGCCTCATCGTAACGCCCCTGGCTTGCATACAGACCAGCCAGGTTGTTGAGACTGGTCGCGAAATCCGGATGGTTTTCCCCCAGAACAGCACGACTAATTTCGATGGCCTGTAGATAGAGTGGTTCGGCCTCTGCGTAACGCCCTTGACTTTCATACAAACCAGCCAGGTTGTCGAGACTGGTCGCGAAGTCCGGATGGTTTTCCCCCAGAACAGCACGACTAATTTCGATGGCCTGTAGATAGAGTGGTTCGGCCTCTGCGTAACGCCCTTGACTTTCATACAAACCAGCCAGGTTGTCGAGACTGGTCGCGAAGTCCGGATGGTTTTCCCCCAGAACAGCACGACTAATTTCGATGGCCTGTAGATAGAGTGGTTCGGCCTCTTCGTAACGTCCCTGGCTTCCATACAAACCAGCCAGGTTGTCGAGGCTTCTCCCGAAGTCCGAATGGTCTTCCCCCAGGACAGCACGACGAATTTCGATGGCCTGTAGATAGAGTGGTTCGGCCTCCTCGTAACGCCCCTGGCTTTGATAGAGTTCAGCCAGGTTGTTCAGAGTGGTCGCGAAGTCTGGATGGTTTTCCCCCAAGACAGCACGACTAATTTCCATATCCTGTAGATAGAGTGGTTCGGCCGCTTGGTATTCACCAATTTCACAAAAATAACAGCCTTGTTTACTTAATAAATTTCCACTGTTTTCCGTTTCAATCTTCGACTGTTTTACATAATCGATGGCAATCCTACTTTGTGGTGAAAGATCGCGGCAAATCGACCAGTTGCCATATTCGGGCCAGGGATAAATTTCATTGACACAATTCACTACAGACTCTGTCCAGATCTGTTCCTCATCCCGAGATCTCACTTCCGCTTTCATCACTTCCTGAACGAGACGATGAATGCTATATTCTTCTGCTCCGGGAGTCATATTAATCAACGAGTAGTCTGCGAGGGGCTGGAGCAGTTCGACAACCGCCAACATGGGATCCTCAAACTCATCAATGAAATCGTGAATTGAGTCACCTAAGAAACTGGTGCCTTCTGCAATCAATTCATACGGTATGACATCGGGCGCCAGGAACGCACTCAAACGAAGCACGTCAGCAGATGCTTCCGATTGTTGCCTGATGGCTTCGAAATTCAGCGACCATGTGGTTTGGACCGATTCCGGATACTCACCCAAAACTGGTTTCTGCTTCGCTAAAAGATCCAGTTTTGAACGTTGATAGTTCGCCAGATATCTCTTAAAAGTAAGGGACGTTTCATGAATATACGCCCCGGCCTGTTCCAGCGCCAAAGGCAAACCATCAATCTCTTTTGCCAATTGCTCCGCGCACTCTTTTTCTGAATCATCCAACTCTCGGGCCACACGCTCGATTAGAAATTCCGTTGCCTCATTGAGAGGCATTTTCTCCACTTCAATCGGCTTCAGTATTCCCAGTGAGTCAAACGAATGCGCCCTGGATGTGAGAAGAATGTGCCCTTGAGGTTGTGCGGGCAAAAACGCTTTCAGAAGTTTTGGTTGGTCCGCATTATCAAATATTAATAACCAGTTTGAGTTCTGCTCCATCCATCCCTTAAATGCGTGGATGGCCAGCTGTGGTTGAGAATCATCAAAGGGAATTTGTAATTTCTGACAATATTCGACATAGGCATTTGTAATCGGAAGCGTTGGCTCTGCTTCTTCCGCATCGTCAACCGATAATTCGTTCGACAACTGAACCCAGAACACATGCTCGTATTGTACCTGGTACTGATAGGCATACTTAACAGCGAGTTGCGTTTTACCAATGCCACCCAAACCACGAATGGCTTGCGTTACGGCTGCTTTACCTCCCGATGTTAAGCGTTCATACAGCTCCAAGAGTTCCTTCTCTCGACCTGTAAAAAGAGGATTCTCACGAAACGGAACAGAAAAGGTTTTTAACGGGTTCTGTTCCGTTGTCTTACTTGAAGCTAACTCCTTTTCTGATTTTTGCGTTTGTTCATGCTTAAGAAGAGTGAGAGCTTCAATCAGTTTTGAAATCACTGATTGAACAGAGCAGTTTTCAGAGATGGTAAAACCATGTTTTGTTCGGAGACCATAGGGAAGATTTTCGCTCCGATTACTTTCCTCATCCAGGTAAACAGGAATCACGCTGTGATCGACCGGATTCTCTCGCGCATAGGCTATTGCCGCCGCAATTTCTTCACGTTGATAATAAGCGGTCTCAGTATTTACAGAAATGAGTACCACCGTGATGAGCGACTCTTTTTGCGCATTAGATAAAGCATGATCCCAATCATCACCAGGTTTAATGCACTTAGAATCCAGAAACACGCGTGAATCTGCAGTAAGCCCCTCGTAAAATTGCTCTGTAATCTCCTGGTCATCTCCGGCGTGGGCAATAAAGAAATCCCATTTAATTGTTGTATTTGACATCAGTCCATTTCTTTAGCTTGGGGGTCTTCCGCAATGCCTTATCCCAGTGCACCTAATTACACTTTATATTATTCTGGCCAGTATCGCTCAAAATGTCAAATTGCGGTCTCAAGATAGCCCTGAAATAATAAGTTCCAGGAAGGAATGGCAAAGTATTTTGTCATTCCGATGCAAATGAATTCTTTAAAAAACAGAAATCAGTGTAATTATGTTTGCTGTTCAATATGTTTTGTTTAGTATTTACTTTATAAACTTAATCTGACTTCTGAAGGTCAACACTTTGAACAAATGGTCGTGTTGTAGACATTTTGTCGGTCTGAAGCTGCTTCTGTCAAACAAAGGAATACCTCTTAATAACTAGTTCGGATACTACTCTCTAATCCCATTGACTTGGAGACACATCAAATGGCAAAGAAAAAAACAACCAGTCGAAAAACATCTCGTAAGAAAACTACAGCACGTAAGAAAAAGACATCGAGTCGTAGAAGCTCAGTTGCAACCGAAGATTACTCGTCAAGAATTCTGAACTGTGTTCCGTCTCAAGATACCCATGAAGACTGGAATTACGATACAGCGCTTGCTGCGGGATTAGCGGGTGCCGTTGCGATTCCTGCTTCAAAAGATCTTCGCGAAAATTGGTGGGAGATAGGGGATCAAGGTTCTACTGGCTCGTGTGTTGGATGGGCAGCTGCTGATTCCGTCTTGAGATGGCACTTAGTCAATGCCGGGAGACTTACAACAACTGAAAACCTCTCACCGCGTTTCACATGGATGGCTTCAAAGGAAACTGACATTTTCAATTCTCGTCCCACAACTTTTATTGAAAATGCGGGAACAAGCCTCAAGGCAGCATTGGATATCTCACGTAAGTTCGGTGCAGTTCGCGATACTCTTCTGCCATTTGGGACTGCGAAGTTATACCCAGGTGACGCAAGAACGTTCTATGCAATTGCCTCTCAATTTAAAATTGCCAACTACATTAATCTTGGTCGAAATATACAAGATTGGCGTGAATGGCTGGCAGATAACGGGCCAATTCTCACCCGACTCAATGTTGACCAATCCTGGCAGAGTGCTACTTCAAATGACGGTGAACTTGATGTGTATGATCCTTACCCTCCTAACGACGGAAGAGGTGGTGGGCATGCCATTGCCCTTGTCGGCTACAAGCCAAATAAGTTCATAGTACGTAACAGCTGGGGGACTGGTTGGGGTGATCAAGGATTCGCATACGCATCTGATGACTATGCCTCTGATGCGTTTACAGAAGCGTATGGAGTTGTAATTCAATGAATTGAATTTATTGGATCGAAATAAATTAAAGCATCCAGGAACCGCTCACCTATCTGTTCTCTATATCGTTAATAATATAACAGATATTCTCGATTGATTCCCATTTAACCATAGTGCCTTTCATTCTATGATACTCGTTGCAAATGGCCTTGGAGACGCTACAGTAAACTTGGACACAGGCTAAAACAGTTTTAAGCGAAAGGCCCTGAGCATGAGTGAAGATTCTGAATTACTGAAGGATGCGAGTCATTTATATGAAGTTGAGCGTACTCAGTATCATGCTGAACGGCCCGGGTTTCGTATCATTGAACTACAAATATCACCGACACAAAATGTACCCTGGCATTATCATAATTATATCCAGGACGCGTTTTATGTTATTGAAGGGACTCTCAAGATATTTTTGCAGGATCCCAAAGAAGAAGTGACCCTTGCTCCAGGTAACACATATTCGGTGCGGCCAAACCGCCCACACCTTGTCACTAATGCAGGAACAACCTCAGCAACTTTTCTTGTGCTGCAAGGGATCGGTGAGTATGACTTTGTTCCTCTTGAATCGCATGAGAAATGAAAGCAGGTTTCATATCTCATCACTTGAACTCTGTTCTCTATTGAAACAGATCAAGGAGGCTATTTCGTTAAACTGCAGCCCTCGTTTACTCTCCGCATCGGTCAGTTCATTTGCCGATACAGTTGAGTTCGGTGCCGTAGATGTTGAGGCCTAGTTGGTGGGTGAGCCACCTGGATGAATCTGAGGTCAGGGAGCGATTTCATTTCATGATTGTAGCTAATTTCTATTTGATCTCAAAAAGAGAGACAAGAGCTCCTCTTATGTGGCACCTCCATAGTAGAACTCTTGCCTCTTCAAGTGGAATGTTACTTTAGTTCAATTTGACTTCCTCGATTGATTTGAGATGTCCTTTACGTGATGCACCACCGATGGCGATCAAGCCGCCGTTGCCATCGGGGAGCAGGCGATGAAAGAAGCGGGGAGTGGCAAGCGAGCCTGCTTTTTTCCAACTATTGTTCTTTTGATCGAGTTGGTAGACGCCACCATCCATGCCGTTGACATAGAGATTTCCGTCAAAACTCCAGGCACTGGTTCCGAAGCCGTTCATAGTGTTACCGGGTAACTCTGGGCCTGTGATCCATTTTCCCGTTACGGTATCGTAGATGTTGACTTCATGGCTGATATCGCCGTCGACATCGATTCCCCCCATGGCATAAATTTTTCCTTTGTGAGCGGCTGCGGAAAGCGCACGTCGCTGGAAGGGTTGTTTGATTGCTTTCCATTCCGGGTTCTCTTGAGTGATATCGAGGACGAGCATTTCGTCCTGCCAGAGGGATTCGTCGCCTTTTCGCATGGTCCATCCGCCGACGACAAAGAGCTTATCTCCTATGAAGACAGAATCGTGCGACGAGCGGCCTGTGGGCATCGATTCGACTGCTTCCCAGGCTTTCTTTTCAGGAGAGTAGCGTTCGACTGTGGAAATAGATTCCATGAGTGAGTCTTCTTTTTTCTTGTTCGTAACCGAGAGCCCGCCTACACGATAAACGCTGTCGCCATGGGGTGCCATCGCGAGACCTTGCAGGGGAGTTTTCAACGGCAGTGCTTCCCAGGCTTTGGGTTGTTTAAGATTCAGACGCTGGAATTTCTGTGACAGGTTTTCTGCGCTGTGCTGGTGAGCGCGTCCGATGTGGCCGCTGTAAACATAAAGATAATTACCGCTGACGGCTGCACCGAAGCTGGAAATAGCGTCGGGAAGCTGCGGGAATTTATCCTTGATTGCAGGCGCCGAAGTTGTCGCCGATGTCTTCTTTTTTTGAGTGAGCGAGACGAAGGGCAATACCAATGTGGAATAGTGTCTGATGCTGTCGTATTTGTCTGCTTGATGTTCGCCTGATTTCTTTTCCGTGTGTTTTACTCTAATGGAATAGATGCCGTCTGACAATTTGGTTTGGAATTGCCCTTTTGCATTGGTTGTGGCTGTGAGCGTATCACTAGTGGTTTTGGGCCCGATGACTTTGAGTTCGGCATCTGCCAGTGGTTTGCCGTTCCAGTTTACCTGCAGAGTAACTTCTTTGCCTTTTAATACCGGTACGATTTCAAGCGGTAACTGTTCTAGGAAATCAATTTTGTTCCAGACACCCTGACTTTTTTGAGGAAATGCTTTGGCGTAGTACTTGAGCAGAAACTGGCTGTCACCGCGAGAGATGACGCCGTAGGTGTGATTCAATCCGTAGGCTGATTTTCCGGTTCCTTTGGGATTGGGGGTAATGAAGAGTGAATCGTCGCCTGGCGTCAGGGAATAGGTCTGCAGTTTTCCTTTGGTGTTTTTTCCCCAGACTTTGATGCTTGTGAGCCGTTTCAGGAGATCCGGATCATCGGGTTCGGCGGCTTCACCAAAATAGAGCTGCACTTTGGCTGCGTTGTTCTTGCCTTCCACTTGTGGCAAGAGCCAGAGAAAATGTGCGTGTGCTTGAGTGGTCACAAAAACAGCCAACAGGCAGGTCAGGGTCGTTATCCAGTGAAAAAGTTTCATGTAGGGACTCTTATTTTAAGGTTAATGATTGAATTAAAAAACACTTTGTCTGAGCGAATGATTCACAAATTCCAGTACTTTTCTTACGTCGTTTTTAATGTGAACGCGTTATCGTTTCCGTTTTGAGACGAGATTAAATGTAAAGTCGTTTTCGGCCTCTTGAGAGATCGTTTTGGTCATCGTGCTGCGACTGTTATAAATAGCGGGCACTTTGATGACTTTCACGACTTTCCGGCGAGATGCTTTCAATTTTTTCAGTGCTGCTTCGTCATCAGGGGCGAAACCACCATCGTCAGTAGACACAATTTCAATTCGACTCGAACCCACAATGGGACCATGCTCTTCATCAACTTTGAACATGCCATTCCTGATCGTAGCAGAGGATTTCGGACCTTTGTTCTCACCATGCGGGATAAACTTGATCACACCCTCTGCGAGTGGTTCTGCATCGAGTAGAACAATTCCCCGAACGGCTGCACGGGGGAATTGTTCTTCAGATGAACTGCAACCAATGAATCCTGCGGAAGCCAGACAAAGGCACAAAGCGTATGTCAGTCGATCAAAAATCACTGATCACCTCCCCGCCATTTCGGGTTGCGAGTGCATCCAGTAGTGTTGAGTCGATGTTTTCTGAGATAAAACGAACGGATCCATCGGCTAACGTAAACTGTACGCCACCGGTATGATCGCTGCGGAAAGAGCGAGTCCAGTTACTGTCATAAATTGAATCGTCGGCGACATCTTTCGGGTTGAATGCATGCTCTGTCGTGCAGGCTGTTGAACCTGGAAAAGGAACTGACCAATAAGTGAATGAGTACCGAGATTGTCCTGCACAATCGCCACTTCTGAATTTGTAATCAGGTAGATTGTAAGCCGTCTCACCAACCATCAGTGTGTTGCTGGTACCATCAGTGAAATCACGAAACTTTGTTTTGCCTGCTGTGCTGCCAGTAAAAACAATGGCTCCGTTGAGTGCAGGTTGTGTTGCTCCCGGGGTAAAAGACCAATATTGGTTATAGTCTTTCGATCCAATACAGACGGCATAGTTTCCTGGTGCGCGACCGCTATCAGATGAGCAACTGGGAACGGCTCTTCGCATCGGCGAACTAGGGCAGAGGTAGAATGGAATTACCTGTGATGTCACCTCTACGTTATGGGGATCCGAATTTGTTAAGTTGAAGTCATAGAGGTGATAGGAATTTGCCTGGTCGATCAGCGGCAAGATGGAAGTGAAAAGACTACCACCACTCAACTCGCTATTCGCATTTGCGTTTGGAAATGAAGTATAGACGCCATGGTAATTGTGAATAGCCAAGCCGATTTGCTTCAGATGATTTTTACACTGTGTTCGGCGGGCCGCTTCACGAGCCTGTTGTACGGCGGGAAGCAGTAAAGCGAGCAGAATTGCGATCATAGCAATGACCACGAGCAATTCAATGAGAGTAAACGCACGTTTAGACCTAGGGTAAAGTTTCATACCTTCTCCTGTTTGTAGTTCCAGAATATTGATCGAACGGAATCGATCGCCAATCAATGACAAAATCATCTGACTGGCTGGCTACATAGGGAGAAAGCCCCATTTTTGCTCGCTGGCTGATTGATACTGAAACTCAGTCTCAATAATGGTATCGTATAATCACTGGGGCAGCACTGCAAGGTTTCTCTCGGAGTTTCTGAGAAAAACTGTAAAAAACGGATTTCGGATAGCTACGAGATGCCCTTGAAGGAATTCGACTAAGCGGTGCCAGTGCTCTCATTGAAGAGACAAAAAGCATGCAACCGATTTCCGATTACTCTCAAATGTGACAGGTAGAGAAGCACTTCCCAAGTGGTGATCTCAAAAAGGAACGAGATCCAATTTACAGAATCCACTAGGAAGCCGTTAATCGCTGTGTTAGTCTCAATCTATGTGTTAAAGATTTGAGTTCGCACTGCATCTACAAAGAAAATATGAAATGTTTCACAAACAAGCGAGTTTTCTGTGCCTTTCTTCCTGTCTGTTACTCATCTCCTACCTGAGTGGGTGTGGAATATCAGACGTGGACCTATCAGCCGATGGAGAGAATCAATTCAAAGTACTATCCGCAACAGACAAGAAAATCGAACTCGAGTCTCATGACACGATCAAAAATGGTGTGTCACTCTTTATTGGTGAGAAAAGTCAGGGAGTTTATGGTAGAAAAAAAAGGGGAGGTCAGTCCTCTTCAAAAGCCGTGCAAAAACGTGTCACGCAATCCGTGCAACATCGTGTCACGTTGGAAGCATCCGACCAAATAAAAATGGAAGACGGAACAGTAAGCGACGGCATTGAATTCACCGTCAGCCATAACATCGGCAAGCAATCAATCAGCATGATAAAATACTTAAGCATCGACAAAGATGGTCCGGACATATTGGGGCAGGTTCAGATCAGAGATGCTGCAAGTGTAGTCCAGACAGGCGACAGGGTTATACTGGCAGATATAGAAACACCATACGGCGATCTGATACCGATCTCATTCAAGTTTGACTAGCCTGGTTTCTCTTTGGCCCTGGTTGATCAAAGAGCACGTAAACGAGAATTCGGACTCGTTATTTCCTGTTGGCTGTCTTTTTTTTCATTAGTAGACACTGAAAAACTATCCCGCAAACCATAGTCGCATGAGGGCTGTGATGGCCTGGGGGCGTTCCATGGGTGACATGTGGCCGCTGTCTTCGATGATGGTAAACTTAGCTGATAAAATGTGGTCTGCAATAAACTGCAGTTCTTTGATCGGGAATGTCAGATCTTCGCGTGCATGCACGACGAGAGTTGGGCAGGTAATATCAGGTAAGAGGTCTTCTGTCGCATAATCATTGATCATGGCCTGGACCTGACTTTCGTATCCGGCGGAAGAAAATCCCTTGAGCATTTTCAGGAGTGGCTCGACGAACTCCTGATCTTGCATTCGATCGGGATGGATGATGGTTTTCAGGTTTGCATCCAAAGTATCGATCAGTAAGCCATTTCTGATATTCTCCAGAAACTGGTCGAGCAGGATCCGATGTTCCGCGTTGTTTTGAGAATACGTATTGAGAAGCATTAATTTCGTGACTCTTTCCGGAGCGGCAGCAGCCACTGCTTGAGCCAACCAGCCCCCAAACGAATGCCCGGCCAGACAAAATCGTTCTGGAGCCTGACTGAGCAATACTTCTACTAATTCCGCTCGTCGAAGCGGTTGATCACATACTATTGACTGGACATCAAACAGGTCCCCTAAATGTTGAATCTGATGCTGCCATGTTATGTGGGTACTTCCCAGACCGGGAATCAAGATTAGTGGTTCTTGCATCAGATCATTCTTACTCTCTAAACAAATGCAATGGGACTGTCGGACAGCGAATTCATGACTGTGAAATAAAGGTTTTCATCTATAGGATAAAATTGTGCGAATGCATTATAGCAACAATGTGCTGCGTCATAAAAGTGACTCAGTCGTTACTCATTGCAT
>NZ_CALEMX010000061.1 GCF_937910335.1 uncultured Gimesia sp.
ACGATATGGTTTGGGGAGGATTGTCTTTCCGACCGGGAGATGCTTTAGCTCCGATGCTTGGCTATCAGACTTCATGGGTGAAGAAGGATGGCTACAATACCATTAACAACTGCATCAGGGTGGGTTATTCTTACGATCTTACCATGTCAGAAATCAAGAATTACAGTAGTGGATCGCATGAGGTGTTTGTCACTTATTGCTTCAGCGTCTTGAGCAATCCGCCACAGAATCGATACAGTAACCCTAGGTTCCTATAATAAAAGTGAAACTAAACGTGTTATATACTCGTATTTTCAGTTTTAGGAAACCTGTTTCTCCGCAAGAGAATTTTTAGTATTCATTTTTACTAGATGAAGGAAATCATGAAAAATTCGCTGTACTTGCTGCTTCTGCTCTGCTGCTTGGCCGGCTGCTACCCGGGTCCGAGAGGTGAACTGGTAGGAGTCTATCCGCGGGAAGATTGGGTCCAAGTGAATCCCTATGGGATGAACTACATTCATTTTGGTTCCTATACAATGGGAAACAATGATCAGGATGTGCCATGGGCTCACAACACACGGTCAAAGACTGTGACGGTCCCCGCATTTTACATCGACCAACACGAGATCTCGAATAACGAGTATCGGCAGTTTGTCTACTATGTGCGTGATTCGCTATTTCGCGATGCACTTGCGCAGGACGACAATGAGCTGTACTACTACGCCGAGAATGCACGTGGTCAGGAGCTCGATCGATTTATCGACAAGGGCTACATCCTGAACTGGGAGGAAGAAATCGATTGGGATGACGAAGATATCTTCGACCTCCTCTACGATGAATTCTATCTCCAAGGTTCCGATCGTTTTTACAATCGTCATCAGACAGATACGCGAAAGCTGATCTATCGCTATTGGTGGATCGATTTTGAAAGCGCTGCAAACAAGGCAGGGAAAGATGAAGAATATGGAGAGGTTAATTCCCTCAACCAGCTTCACTCCGTTCGCGGACACAGTGATCGATCACAATTTATCATTGAAGAAATTATCAATGTGTATCCTGACACACTCTGTTGGGTACATGATTTCACTTATGGATTCAACGAGCCTTTGACAGAGACCTATTTCTGGCATCCGGCATACGACGAGTATCCAGTGGTTGGGGTAACTTGGGGTCAGGCCAAAGCATTTAACGCTTGGAGAACTCAGATCCTTAACGAGTGGAAAGCCTATAACGGTGAAGTATTTGTTCAGCGATTCCGTCTTCCGTCTGAATCGGAATGGGAGTATGCTGCACGTGGTGGACTGGAACTTTCACCATATCCTTGGGGTGGACCTTATATCCGAAACATTCAAGGTTGTCCATTGGCTAACTTTAAGCCAATGCGTGGCGACTACGTTGAAGATAACGGGTGTTATACCGTTCCTACGGACTCTTACTCCGCTAATGACTACGGACTTTACTGCATGGCTGGAAACGTTGCAGAATGGACGAACACGGCTTATGATGAGTCGGTCTATGAGTTTTCACATGACATGAGTCCTGAATATCAGTATCATGCAAAAGTCGATGATCCCCCCTCGATGAAACGAAAAGTAATTCGTGGTGGATCCTGGAAGGATATCGGCTATTATTGTCAAACTGGAACTCGATCTTTCGAGTATCAGGATACCGCTAAGTCTTACATCGGTTTCCGATGTGTGATGTCATACCTGGGTCGTGGTAAGAGTATCGATCCAAAAGACTTCAACCCTTAAAGACGAAGCAAAAAATCAATCCATTTCTAATGATTATTTCTCTCGTTGAGTAATAATCCTTTTAACTAAACCAAAAGCAAGTAAAAATTATGAAACCGGGAAGTAAAAGATGGAAGCATTTTATGGCCAAACTGTACGGTATTGGTGCCGCCGTGGTAATTATTGGAGCACTATTTAAAATTGAACACTGGGCCGGAGCTTCTCTCTTCCTAACAGTAGGTCTTCTCACGGAGGCGGTAATTTTCTTCTTCTCAGCATTTGAGCCCCCTCACGAAGAGCCAGACTGGTCTCTTGTGTATCCTGAACTTGCTTCTGGTGACCGAAAAGAAGGTTCACGCAACGATGGACGCTCACTGACTGAGCAATTAGACGACATGCTCATTGAAGCCAAAATTGAGCCTGAATTGATTCAGAGCCTCGGAGACGGCATGAGAAACCTCAGCACGTCTGCCCAAAACATGGGTGATCTTACTGAATCAGGTGTCGCGAGTAAAGAACTCAGTGAAAACCTTCGAGGAGCATCGCAAAAAATTAGTGACCTTTCTCATAGCTACGAAGAGGCATCAGCGTCCCTTACTGGAATTAAGGACCACGCAGAAGCTGGCATGCAAACGGGCGATTCGCTGCGTAAAATGTCAGACAACCTCAATTCGTTGAACAACATGTACGAGTTGCAGTTGCAAGAACTTGAGAAGAGTCGTCAGCTTTATGCTGGAATGACCACTCTGGTTGAAAACCTCAATGAGTCTATCGATGGAACACGCAAGTACAAAGAGAATATCGCTGAACTGGCTCACAACCTCGAATCGCTCAACACGGTTTACAGCAACATGCTCAACGCTATGGGCTCAGGTTCACGGTCATAAGTAGCCGATACTCTAATTTTTGTTATTGACTTAAATACATTAGAAAATGTCCGGTGAAAAATTATCCGCTAGGCAGAAGATGATCGGGATGATGTACCTGGTTCTCACTGCGATGTTAGCGATGAACATATCAAAAGAAGTACTCAACGGATTCGTTAAGGTTAATGATGGTCTGCAAACTTCCAATCGTCAGATGGGAGGTCAGTCAAATTCCATTTGGTCAAGCTTTGAATCAAAATTTGCTCA
>NZ_CALEMX010000062.1 GCF_937910335.1 uncultured Gimesia sp.
TTTGTAATTTTCGCTGATTGCCCAAGGTGGAACGCGATTTGAATGGATTCTTCGAGAAAGTGGCTCGACGGATTCCATTTCAGGTTCGCTTAAATCCGATGTAGCTGCGTTTGAATCTAATTCAGGATTGTCTTCAATTTTTTGCAAATAGTGGCTGACGAGGGGAACTGGTTCCAACTGCCGGCAGTGCATCTTGACTGACTCACTCATTCGCTTAGACGTCTGCGCCGCATGTAAACTAAATTCATGAGAAACAGAGTTTGAGGCATAATCTCCCTGTACCGCCTGATATGCTGAGATCACCTCGCGTAGTAATTCTGTTTGATTCCAGCATGCAGTTTCAAACTTACGCCTTTCATCAGGACTCATTCTTTCTTCAACAAAAGCCGCAAGGGTTTCTGCATCCATCGCAGTCGCGTTTGGCTCTACGGACGCTTCCGGAGAATTTTGCTGTTCATAAAGTAGAGAGAGTGTTTTCCAACGCTGTAACATGAGTGAATCCGAAGCTAACTGCTCGCGTACCGACAACCCATCTGCATCGGAAAGGTGACCTTCCCGCAGTTTGATTAAAGTCAGAATGTGAGTCTTTTGCTGATTCATGTTTCCTGGTTTCTCGTTTGCATTAATTTTTTTAATCTCTGTTGTGCGCGGTGCAGTTTGGGGCCGACTGCATTTTCTGAAATCCCAAGTTTCCGACCAATTTCCGCATAGCTCAAATTCTGATCGAAGTACAAAACTAACACGTGACGGTCTGATTTCTTCAAACGCCTCATACAGCTTTGAATTTTTGACGAATCGTTGGCATCAACGGCCACAGAATCGTGGAGCGTTTTTTGAGGTACGGTAGCGATATCGAAATGGCTGTCATTGGGTCGAATTTTTTCTGACTCTCGACGCTGACGAGATAGAAAGCTTAACGTTGTCCGTCGCGTAATCACTGCTAACCAGGTCGAGAGCTTGCTGCGTCCTTGAAACTGGCGCAGACCGTTCATATTTCCATGAAACAGAGCCGCCATTACTTCGGCCCCACAATCTTCCACCAGTTCAGTAGCGGGCACTATCCCACACTCGCGACAAGTAGAGAGAATGCGGCTGATGATCAATTTGTCATATCGACTGACGAACTCATCCCACGTCTGGGCATCCCGTTTCAGTAACAATAAGATGAATTCACGTTCTTCCAGATTTACAGTCTCCTGATTCTTTGCGGAATGTGTTCCCGTTTCTCTCTCCTTTGATGATCGCCTGGTGGGCGCATCGCTTGGTGAATCATCAAGAAGTGGTAAATCTGTGGATGTCATTTGCGTGACTTATTCAATAGGTCGACCTGCGTGTCTCTGGCTGAGTGTCAGTAGAAAATTATTTTTATTGAAATTATTTTTATTGAAAACGTAGAATCCCTAGAAATGAGAATAAATCCGTCAACCGCATAAATCATCTTATGCGGTTGACGGACTGTATACAAGATTTTCTTTGTCTGCTCTTAACCCCCAAAGGCGTTACGGATCGCATTTTTCTCACGTTGCAAAGTAGATCTCAAGTCTGAAATTGCATCTTCACAAACATTGTTGACTCGACGCGCCAATTGCGTTGCCCCCATGCTCACGAGTTTTTCAATGCAGGCATTACAAATGCGATTCACACGATTCGCACATTTTTCTGTCCGTGTTGTAGCTGACCGAATGCATTTCCGGGCAGCATCCCGGGCCGCACGTTCCTGTCCATCAGCTAGTAACCGTTGAATCATCTGGACACACTCCACGGTTTCATCAGCAGCTGCATTTTGGCAGCGGTCAACAATCCCATTCACATTACCGACACAACGGGCGGCAATATCTTCTGGAGAGGTATGTGCAGAAACCGTAGTTGTCATCATCATCAGGCCCAAAGCTGCACAGCTGGCAAATAAATATTTCATCGAGTTCATCTCCCTCAGGTTAAGTTAATTTACGCCCGGTAAAAGTGCCGGTATAACGCATCATTGATTACAGGATCAAAGCTGATCTGTGAAAAGGACCAGTAAAATTCGGTACATAAACAGGCCTGATTGTCTCTACCGTCTGAACTATCTGTGGGAACCAGGCCTGATTCCGTGCAGGTAAACTTGGGATTTTTTTAAATAATTGAAAAAATCCCATTTACACCCTGTTGCAAAGGAAATGACGCATACCGGTCTGCTTTCCTGAAAAGGGCTTAGATAAAACGACAAAAAAAAACGCCGTACAATAGAAATTGCACGGCGTACTAAATTTATTTGATTGATCTCTTCACATCTTAGCCTGTGTCCTGGTTTATTGTTGCGTCTCCAAGGCCATTTGAAACGAGTATCAAAATGGGATGCGCTCTAGTGAGCATGTTTGTGATCGTGATCATGGGCAGGAATTTTTCCACTATAAGATTTCCCCTCGATCTCCAAAACCAGCCGTGCATCTGTATCGTGTTCTTCTAATAATTCTCCTAGTGCTTTATCCTGTGTACTGAATCGAGACGACTGCCCCTCAGGGTCATTCGCTTCGCGTGCAGCCGTCAGGGTAAACTGTTGTCCTTTGCCGTCATGTTTGGCATTGATCAGAACACTTTCCGCTTTAACAGGCACATTCTTTGTCGCACCACTATCCAGAATATAGATTGTCACGGAACCACTTTTTTCATCATGCACAAGTTCCGCATGGTAGGCCTCTTTCCCCAGTTCAATCAAAGAACCGTGATGTGGCCCTTCGCTGGGATGATCATGTCCGTGATCGTCCTCGACCATTGTCACATCTTCCGGTGCGGCCTCATCAAACGATTTCCCCTGGTCCGTGTTGGAGTCACATCCATTGAAAGTAAAACCCACCAGACAGAGAGCCACAGCAACACCATTTGTAAGTATGTTGTTCATCATTCAAATCCTTTTTAAAAGTTTAGTTTGTAATACGTTTCACTAATCATCTATCTCAACTCTTTTTCACTAAGCAGTAATCGAAACTTCTTCCTGTTCTTCAATCAGCGGAATATCTGAAGTACTTTGCTCTACAATCCTGGCCCCTTCTTTAAGACCGAAGTTCCAGAACAAAGCCGGTCGAATGAAAAATTCCAGTATCGTACTACTGAGCAATCCCCCAATTATCACTGTTGCAACCGGATACAAAATCTCTTTTCCAGCTTCTCCTTGAGAAAGCGCCAATGGAACAAGGCCGATGCCTGAAGTAAGCGCCGTCATCAAAACCGGTGCCAGCCGTTCCTGACCGGCTCTCACGATCATTTCACGCGTCCAGCCTTCCCCTTCATACTTCACAAGGTGCAGGTAATGATTTAATAATAAAATTCCATTCCGGGATGCAATGCCCCCTAACGAAATAAAGCCCACCATTGCAGCAATCGTCAGTGTTTGATTGGTAACTACCAACGCGATAACTGACCCAATGAAGGCCATCGGCAGTGCTGCCATCACCTGCAACGAAAAATTGGCAGAGCGAAACATGGTAAACAGAACCAGAAACACACCTAGCATCGAAACCAGAAAAAGTGCGGAAATCATTCGGGATGCGGATTGCTGGTTTTCAAATTGGCCACTGTATTCCACAAAATATCCTGCAGGCAGGGCTTCAATAATTGGCGTCTGTTTCTCCTGAATGTCTTTCACAACATCAACCAGTCCACGCCCTGACACATTACATTGCACAATGATTCGTTTTTGAACTTTCTCACGATTAATTGTATTCGGTCCTTTGGATTCAGAAATATCTGCCACCGACGAAAGTGGCGTAGTACCACCGTTGGGTAAATCGATCGAAAGACGTTTCAGAGCTTGCCGATCTTCACGGTATTTTTCATCCATCCGAATCAACAGATCGAACGTGCGCTGCCCCTCTAACACTTGTGACACGACCAGTCCATTCATGGCCGTTTCAATATATTCATTCACATAAGCAGGGGTTAAGCCATATAACTCCAGTTTATCCCGATTCAATTTGATCTGCAGCTGAGGAATTTCGACCTGAGGTTCCACCAATACATCGGTTACCCCGGGCACTGTTTTCATTTCCACTTCCATTTTTTTCGCAGTGTCTCTCAAAACAGTTATATTTTCGCCGTAAATTTTGATTCCCACTTGAGCTTTCACTCCCGAGACCATATGTGAAATCAAATGTGCCAAAGGTTGTTCTACCGAGATCACAATCCCCGGAATATCATCCATTGAAGTACGAATATCTTCGAGCACCGCTTCGCGACTGCGTCCCGAATCCGGATCAAACGTGATGATGAATTCAGAGATATTCACACCTTCGGCATGTTCGTCGAGTTCGGCACGGCCCGTTCGTCTGGAAAAGGCGGAGACTCCTTCGATTTTTTTCAGCCGTTCCATGACGGTTTCAGAGATTTCGTTCGACTTCCGCAGTGAAGTCCCCGGAGGTAACACGACGTTCAGTTGCGCGACCCCTTCATTGAACGGCGGTAGAAAATCACGTTCCAGTTGGGAAAGAAACAAAATCGCAACCAGCACGCCTGCAATTCCCGCCAGCAATAATGGCTCGGATAAGCGAATACTGAAACGGATGACATAACCGGCACACCATTTTAATAAACGTAGCAGAGGGCCATCTTGATGAATTGGACGCTTTGACTCTGCATCTGAACTGACGGGTATACCAAATTTTTTACCAAGTAACCAATAGGAAAGTACCGGAGTTAGCGTAAGTGACACAACCAAAGATGACAGGATAGAAACAATATAAGCCACCCCCAGAGGAGCAAACAGACGGCCTTCCATTCCTGACAATGCAAATAAAGGCAGAAAAACAAGCACCACAATCACCGTACCAAAGACAATCGAATTCCGAATTTCACAGCTCGCTTGAAAAACAACAAGCAAGATCGGCTTGGGCGTCTCAAGCAGACGATTTTCCTGCAGCCTGCGAAAGATATTTTCCACATCAACGATGGCATCATCCACAAGTTCGCCAATCGCCACCGCCAGGCCTCCAAGAGTCATCGTATTAATTGAGAATCCAAAGATGGCAAAAATAATCGCCGTAATCGCGATAGAAAGTGGAATTGCCGTCAAGGTGATGAACGTCGTGCGAAAATTCATCAGAAACAGAAAGAGAATAATGACCACAAGAATGCCACCATCCAATAAGGCATCGACGACATTCTCTATCGATCGATCGATGAATGACTTCTGAGAATAGAGTTCTGGTTGAATGCGAATATCTGAAGGCAAAGAAGGCTTGAGTTCTTTTAGCGCCTGCAGGACATCCAGGGCAACACGTCGGGTATCTGCATCAGGTTGTTTGTTGACGGTCAACACAACCGCTGGCCCACCAGCAAACGTTCCATCATCCTGTTTCACAAATGCAGAACTGTCACCTCGTTTGACCTGAGCACCTTCAAGGACTGTCGCCACTTGCGAAAGTACAACAGGTCGGCCTTTACGGGTAGTAATGACGACTTTTTCCAGATCTTCCAGCGATTGAATGCGACCCAGTGCGCGGACCAGAAGTTCATTAGGGCCCTGCTCATCCAGATAGCCACCGGTTGCGTTCTCATTGCTCTCTTCGCAAGCCTGTTTGACATCATGTAAGGTGATACCGTATCGCACGAGAGATTCCGGATTGACAAGAACCTGAAACTGCTTTCGTCCACCTCCCATTGTGAATACCTGGGATACACCGGGAATCGTCAATAGACGCTGTCTGACAACCCAGTCAGCCAAGGTGCGCACTTCCAGTGGCGACGTTTTCTCATCCTCACTCCACATTCCCACCATCATGATTTGCCCCATGATCGATGAAATTGGTGCCAACTGTGGCTTGATATCGTCCGGCAATCGTTCCGTGACAAGTTGCAGACGTTCGTTTACAACTTGCCGATCGTTATAGATGTCGGTTCCCCACTCGAATTCCACGTAGATGATGGAAATGCCCACTCCAGAAGAACTGCGCACGGCCTGCACTCCCGTAGCACCATTCAGGGCAGTTTCCAGTGGAAACGTAATCAATGATTCCACTTCTTCCGGAGCCATGCCCGGCGCTTCTGTCATCACAACAACACGGGGACGATTCAGATTGGGAAATACGTCGATCCCCATATTGAACGCCTGCCATGTTCCAAATCCGATCAGGAACAGCGAAAACGCAAGCGTTAAATGTCGCTGTTTGAGAGAGAACCGAATGATTGCATTCAACATGATAATGATCCAGATGTTCGACTGATTTTAAAACGTTCTCTGATTGTGTGTGTGGATTTGTAATTACAAAGTTAATGTGTGTGCCCGGCATGAGGATCGACTCCGCCTCCTGCCTTATTTTTCAAGGCCATTTGCAATTGATGTGCTCCGGTGAGTGCAATTTTATCACCCGGAAATATAGACCCATCATTTTTAATCACCGCCCATAATTGATCCTGATATAAAATATGTACCGGACGGCGATCAAAATGGTCGCCATTTTCTTGAAACACAAAGCGTTCTACCCCTTCACTGGCTATGGCTTCAACGGGAAGTACGATTTGTTTTTCCCAGACCTCTACAGGAATTCTTAACTGCATCCTCTGCCCGGGCTTGAATTGCCAGGTGATAAAACGATCCCCATTTTTTCTGGTACTGTCATACTGAATATGATTCAGCAAATTGACAAACACAGAAAACGTTCTGGCGTCCGTTTCGATCTGATTATCCAGATAATCGATTTTGAGATTTTTTATCAGTTTCTTCCTTTTATTATTCACTTCCTGAATGGCTTCTACTGACCATTTTTTCTCCATACAACGTGTGAGTTCATCTGCTTCCTGCTCGAAGGCCTGCCCTTTCAAAAACAGATCACTATAGTCTGCCAAAACACACAATGTATCTCCGGCTTCAACGAAATCGCCTTTGCTGACAGTCAATGATTGCACGATCAGCAGCGATTCTTGTAGTGCAACTGGTTGTACCTCGGTGGAGGGAGAATTCGTCGAGATCCGTCGAATACTCATATTCGGTAATTGAACTTCGCCCGATATGCTATTGAGTTTTGGCACGTAGATCTGATGCTCTCTGACGAGATGTCGCGTTTTATCGATTTGATCAACTTGAGATTCACTGAATCCATGTAACAGCAAGGCCTCACGCTGCGATTTCAAAATCGCTTCGAGTTTTTCTTTGGCATATTCGCGTTCCAGCAACACCTTGCCGGCGATCACGCCTCGACTTGTAATTTCTTGAATCCGGGCGATTTCTTTATTTTCTACATCGAGTTCTCCCCGTGTTTTTAAATAGGCGGCTTGCGCCTGCACGAGATCTTCATGCGTAAGACGGATTTTGAATAATTCGCGGCCTGGATGAACGGCTTCACCGGGACTTACGTTAACATTCATCACGATTCCCGTCATTGGCGCTACGATAGTCACTCTGGTTTTACCAGGACGTTCAACTACCATCGCCGGAATGGATATGGTTCGTGTAAACGATTGCAGTTTGACTGGAATTAGCTTTTCGGAAGTCAGTCCGATGTTTTTTCGAGCCTGATCAGATAATTCCAGAGAATCTGATTCGTTGTGACCGGCGTGCGGATGATCGTGAGAATCTTCATCAAGAAGAGCGTCTACCGCTTCTGTAGCTTTACTTTGATTCTTCGCAGCGCTGTTTGGTTGTGTCCAGCTTTGAATAGCAGGCAACCATAGCCCTTGAGTACTTCCGGCCAGGAATCCTGCCGAAATCAAAGCGACAAGAATCAACATCAGTTTCCAGTTAGATTTCATCTTTGAATCATTCATAACGGGCCTCTATAAGGCAGTGCATGCTTTCACGAAAAGTACGCAATGGGAGACTTGAGTTTCTGAGTATTATTGATCGTTTCTGTGCAGAGGAGACGGAAGGTCAGCACAAAGCAAGTTCGGTAAGACGATCAGAGAGAAAAGGCGCTTATAGTAACCAGACCGTAGTGTGTGTCTGCGCGCGCACGCCCGGCGCTGCGAATGATGAGAGACAGCTGATCTGGAGCATTGTATTTGTGTACTGTTTTTCCTGTAAACTACCCGGCAGATCCAACCCTGACAGAAGTTTAAACATCTGAGAAGTATCCTCGAGCACCTTCGCTGGCGCGGATGCCAGATAGGAACAGCGGCCTTCCTGACAGGGCTCCGACTCCGGAGTGGCGGGTAATTCTTCCGTTGTTCCTTCAGAGTGCTGATCATGTGCGGAATGCGAATGCCCATGATGAGCGTGCGATTCTGTAGCATGATCGCACAGAGTAACTGGTTGGCATGACTCGTGTTGGCCTGCATGACATTCGTGCGCATGATGCCACCCACAACCCAGTAATGTATGGGACAGCATGGAAATCAGCATCAGAATGACTGTAAGAGATTGGTACATAAAAAACCTGGCAAACAGAGTAAACTCTCATCAAATCATGTCACTAAACCGGGAATATGTCAAGATATCTCTTTTTGAGGCAAAATCGAGACCATAAAATCAACTCTTTTGAATATCGAGCGTAAGTAGTTCTAAGGTATCATTTGTAATAGTTAAGACTTAATCTGACATTCCTGTTACCTTAGTGGTTGATTCC
>NZ_CALEMX010000063.1 GCF_937910335.1 uncultured Gimesia sp.
CGACATCTCGGTAATGAAAACCAGGGTCAGGGGAATATCCGGACAGACTGCTAGGCCCGATGCTCATGATGCAGATGGGTCAATCAATGATGGGCGCGCCTCAGAACCAGGGTGGACCCAGTCTGGGGCAGCCTGCTCCTCAAAAAAAATCTACCACTTCTAAGATTAATATGGCGACAATTGTGTTTTCTAGAACGCTGACATTCGAAGAGCAAGATCCTATCATTGAGCAAGTTGCTCCAATCGCTACAAGTGCCGGTGGGAAAAGAGTCCTTCCCAGCAAACAAAATGGGACCACGATTTTACGAATTTCACCAATGGAAAACATGGATAAATTTGTTGAAGAGTTAAAGAAAAAGATCAAATTTGGTAAGGTTACTAAGGTCGACCTTGAAACAAATACCATTGAAGTGGAAGTCAACAAGTAGACATCCCTGTTTACTGACTGTCCAATACGAAAAAAGGCCACTTCCCGTGAACAGGGGAAGTGGCCTTACGTTTTGCTGGTTTGCGCAGCTCTCATTTATATTCGTTGGGGAGCTTAGGCAGCCTCTGCGACGTCTTCATCCTCTTCGCCACTGGCTTCTACTTCCCACTCATCTTCAGCTGATTCTTCAGATGTTTCTTCCTCAGCCTCTTCCTCATAAACGAGATAGTAAATCTCATTCATCGCTTCTTCGAGAAGGGAGCTGATATTTTCGCTACCGGTAGATTCGATCAATGTCTCCAGCTGGGCGACCACACGATCGACTTCTTCACTGGTGATTTCTTCAAACTGCTCTTCAATTTCTTCTGACATCGTTACCTCCATGTCCTGTGTTTGACAACCATAAGCAGGAAAACCATGAACTTATTTATCGGTTTTCCAAGCTTAAAGCATTAGCACTGCCCTGTGCAAAAATTACCAGGCAAATCAACAAACAATCCATTTCGAAGATTTGCCTACCGAACTAATTTTTAACTGACTCTGTCGGAAAAGAATCACGACTTCTTTTTCTTTTTTGTTTTTTTCTTTGCGGTTGTTTTTTTCTTGGTTTTTTGTTTCGTTTTCTCTTTTTTGACGGACTTTTCACCAAAAATCTGGTCCCATCCTTTCGAGAAATCATCTGTCGAACCTGTGTGGACCGTATATCCCGTCACTTGAGCTTTCTCCCTTATTAAAAATACAATCAAAGTTGATTTACCGATTAGGTAAATTATTTATGAAAGCAGATTTTGAGGCAAGACTAATAATCAGTCAGGTCGCTGGTACATGTCTGTTTCTGAGAAAATGAGATCGTTTTATTAAACAGAACAAAATCAGGAGCCCGGCATGGACAAAACACGAAAACCCCCCTATTACGCCGTCATTTTCACTTCCACACAGACCGATTGTCAGGAAGGATATACCGAAACAGCGACTCGCATGGAAGAACTGGCCCGTCAGCAGTCAGGATTCCTGGGAATAGAGTCCTTTCGTTCATCGGACGGAGATGGTGTCACGATTTCCTACTGGAAGGACTTACCCTCCATTCAAGCCTGGAAACAGAATCCAGAACACCAGACAGCACAACAACTTGGGAAGCAAAAATGGTACAAGAATTTTACCATCGAAGTGGCCAGAATCGAATCTGCTTCCCACTTCACCAATGACTGATCTTAGGCTGAAACACCCTGCACTCTTGATGGTTTGCCTTATTCTTTCTTCTTCGGTTCCTGCTTGCCTTTCTTTTCTTTGTCCTTTTCCGCTTTGTCTTTTTCTGCTTTCTCCGCCTTGTCTTTCTCCGCTTTCTCCGCTTTCTTCAATGCTTTCTGTTTCTGCATTTCGTTCTTTGACTTTTTCGATTTTTCTAATTGGAAAAACGATTTCCCAATCGTGCGGGGAAACTCATTATTCGAAAGTTGTGTATCCGCAGTCTCCCGATGCGGGTCAAGCGACAGCTTCTTCAGAGGTTTCTCGGTTAAGATCAATTTGGAGACACTCTGATTATTATGACGCCAGATCTCTGCCGGAATTCTCAGCATCTTCGTCGAATCATCATCAAAAGTCAGCTTTAAAACCACGGGCATCACAAGACCACCGTGATTTTTCAAATCAACCAGATAAAAGTACTTCTGCGTTTCGCGGAGTTTCTTTTCTTCTGCGTTCAGTTGTTTGAGATGAGTTTCGAATTTCTTTCGATCTGCATCGGTCACATCCAGATCATCAAACTCATTATAAAAATCTTTCAACTCGGGAAACTTATCTGTTCGTTTCGCGAGTTTTTTATTGCGTATTTTGGAAAGTGACTCTGGTTCTTCTTCTCGTGACTTTTTCTGACGGACCTTATCAACATAGGGATCCCCAGTTTCCAATTGATACTGTTTAACATTCTCCACCGCGAGATCCGTGTGATCTGTCGTATAAAACCAGCCTCGCCAGAACCAGTCCAGGTCCACGCCAGACGCGTCTTCCATCGTACGGAAAAAGTCAGCAGGTGTCGGACGCTTGAACATCCAGCGGCGTGAATATTCTTTGAATGCATAATCGAAGAGTTCCCGACCCAGCACCGTTTCACGCAGAACATTCAATGCGGTTGCCGGTTTGCCGTAGGCATTGTTCCCAAACTGCAAAATCGATTCCGAATTCGTCATGATGGGAACCTGATAACTGCCTTTCATATATCCCACAATATTACGTGGCTCACCACGCCGGGAGGGATAATCCGGCTCCCACTCCTGCTCCGTGAGAAATTGCAAGAATGTAGTAATGCCCTCATCCATCCAGGTCCATTGTCGTTCATCACTGTTAACAATCATCGGGAAATAATTATGCCCCACTTCATGAATGATCACCGAAATCAAACCATACTTGGTGCGTTTGGAATAGGTACCATCTTTTTCCGGCCTTGGGCCATTGAAACAAATCATGGGGTATTCCATGCCGCCTACCGGACCATTTACGGAAATTGCGACAGGATACGGATAAGGAAACGTGTATTTCGAAAACACATTCAAAGTATGAATGATGGCATGCGTGGAATACTTACTCCAAAGCGGCTCCCCCTCCTTAGGGAAATACGACATCGCCATCACTGGTTCTTTCTTCCCTGCCAGCTGATGACCCTGTGCATCCCAGATAAATTTACGCGAGCTGGCAAAAGCGAAATCACGCACTCGATCTGCTTTAAAAATCCAGGTCTTTTTACCTTTTGGCTTTGACCCTTCGTTCTTTTTTGCTTCAGCGGGTGTCACGATAAACATCGGTTTTTTCGCAGTTTCTGCCTGCTTCAGTCGCTTCTGCTGCTCCGCAGTCAACACTTCTTTTGGATTTTGTAATTGACCCGTTGCTGCCACGATATGATCATCGGGCACGGTAATCCTCGTCAGATAATTACCAAACTCAAGCGTAAACTCGCCGCGTCCCAGAAACTGTTTATGCTGCCATCCCGTGTTATCAGTGTAAGCCACCATCCGCGGGAACCAGTGCGCGATTTCATAAAGAAAGTTTTTATCTTCTTCAAAGTATTCATATCCGGTTCGCGCAGGCCTGCTTTTGGAATCATTGATCAGATAACGCCAGGCAACCGAGAACTGCGTCTTTTCGCCACTTGCCAGTGGCCGCGGCAGATCGATGCGCATCATGGTTTTGATGATCGTATAAGGTAAAGGCTCCCCCTGAGCGTTGCGAACCGCCTCGATTTTCATACTGCCATCGAAAACCTCTTTGGCCAGCAATTGCTTCATGGATTTATAACCCACTTTTCCCAGCGGCGAACTGGTGCCTGTACGATGCGCGTCGGAATCATACGAAAGAATATTGGTATCCAGTTGCAACCAGAGATAGCTCAAAGAGTCGGGAGAATGATTCGTATAGGAAATTTTTTCTGAGCCGATAATTTTCTGCAGTTTGTCATCAAGTTCCACATCGATTTCATAATCGGCCCGCTGCTGCCAATATTTTTGGCCCGGCGCTCCGGAGGCGGTTCGAAATCCATTGGGTGTCGGCAGAACTTCGTCTAACTGCCGGAATTTATCTTCCTGTTTGAATTTATTATTACTGACAACCTGACCTGATACGGTGGTCGCGCTGATCAACAACATCACCAGAGACATCAATCCCGGAATTGAAGTCGTGCGTTTGAAAGAATAGAAGTTCGTTTTCTCGGAATTCATCACAGTTAATTTTCTTTAAAAATGCATTGAAAAATGAATACAAAGCCTCAAAACATGAGAACAGGCCCATTCTAACCGGATTCAGAAGGGAAATAGCAAGGTTTTTCCAGTAGCCCAATCAACTTTCCCATGATGTCTTACGTTAAAATGACAGAATTTAACGGGCAAGAATTGTCAGGATTCCTTCCCAGGGCTGCATATAAGTCAGAAACGGAAGTCCATCCACCGTTGCTTCCCGTTGTTTTGTAACACCATCGACGGCGTTGGCCTCGCGCACCATTGACTCAAGTACCTTTTGCTGTTCCTCGCGCTGCCATTGAAAAAGAACGTCCGTTTGAGCATTCAAGAGTGCCACCGCAGCAGCCAGCGCCGAGGCACCCCAATTACTGGTACCCGCCACAATATTCCAGTCAGTAGCTACCCTGCAGGGAATCAGTCCGGAATATTCAGAGTCAATCCGACGATCCAGTTCTTCCCAGGAAACGGCGCCCATCCCGATCTCGTTTCCCCCATCACCAACACCAATCGTTCTGGCTTCTGGAAAAAATTCGGATAACCTCTCAAATAATTGATGCAAAGGGGCAGTAAATTCATCGATGATTTCGCCGCGCATATTATGACAGCGATCAAAATGGTCTCGAGGCACTTTCTTCTGAAATTCAGCTCGAGGAATATCAGTACAGACATCCCTTGATGCGCGCTGTTGAAGCTCGAACGAATCCGGCGTATGGCTCGGCCCGACTCGTTCGATAGAAATCAGATGACTGATGCTCTGTCGACTGAAAAATGATTCCACCCAGTCTGACTGATCCGTTGAGAGAACATTGAGTTGGGAAGGGGGATAGGAAAAAGCCTCCACAGTTGATGCCACTACAGGCGCACACAACTCATCGGTGATAACTGATGTATTGATCCCACATGCCTCCAGGACCAATGCCAGCAAAATAGCTCCTGGCGGCCCATCCGTTTCGGCAGCCGGTATCTCTGAGGAAGGAACATAAAATCCAGTGGCAATCACGACTTGTGAAGCATTTTGCTTCAATTCATGAGCCGATTGAAGTAAATGATCGTAACAGAGAGGCCCCGAGTGAACTTCTGAGCTTATCAGACCTCGTTTCCCCGGATCTCGGCGGATCAGTCGATCAAATTCGCGAATGATTTCTGTATGCGTATTGCCCATTCAAACCTGTTCACTTCCACGGGCCTGTGGAATATCTAATGAGAGCACGAGAGATCAGTGCGACTCCAAATTGTCAAAGCCCATTCCCTGAGAAGTCTAAAAAACACAGAAGAACTCTCTATTTGATCAGTTTACTCAGGTTTGTATTGAAACAATAGCCTGTGCCGATTGAAAAAAAGTGAGAAAAAAAATACCATATTACAAGTGTTATTCCCGCGATTGGGACCACCTGCATTCAGACCTTCCTGCTTGTGAGAAAAGGTTTGCTTAAAGGAAACGCTGGTTGTCATAATGCCTGAGCATTGCCAGAATTACTTAAGTATTCAGGCTGTAGAGCCTCCCACCTCGCGCAAGCAAACCTGTCAGAAAATTTGTTGTGGATATGAGTAAATCGGCCACAGTCATTTTCTCTAACTAAATGAAATTGTGGGCGTAACTGCTCTCCATGTGAGCAGGGGAAATCAGTGAGTACCGCGGGGGACCCAGTGTACCCGGATGGAACCGTTTCCATCACAATCAGATTCGTTCATCTGTCATAATATAAAATGAGGATTCACTTCTGTGAGATTTGGGTTAAGTCGTCTTATCTTGTTGCTCCTCGTACCGCTGATCAGCCTGCCGGGTTGCGAACAACCGCAAGTTGAGTTTGTGTTCTCGAAAAAGACCAATGAACTCATGCCGGAAGCTGCTAAACCGGTTAAAGAAGCATTGCTGAATCATTTTGGTAATCCCTTTGAGCATGTCCTTGATTACGGTCATGGCCTCGTTAAAG
>NZ_CALEMX010000064.1 GCF_937910335.1 uncultured Gimesia sp.
ATGGCGCAAATTACGTGCCAAAGCGAGGGAAGTCATCTGGGAAATGCGGGTTTATTGAATCGGCTCAACATGATTGCCAGTTGAGTTTCTAATTCACCTCGATTGGCAACAGACGTTAATGCGTCCATACTGGCTGCCAGTTTGAGGTCGTTGAATTCCTGAGGACGCTTTAAACCGCGAGACAAGTCTCGAAAGATTTCTGCGACTCCCACCAGATGCCCGTCATCGCCGAACATTGGAACCGACTGAACTTCGATATTAATGAGACGACCGCCTGGACGTTCCAGCATGAATTCGGAAGTCATTGGCTTACCATTTGTAATCACTCGGTTCATCGAACAATCGGCAGAGGTAAGGCTGGTGCCTTCCGTATTTGTGAGCGGTAAACTGTTTTTAGTCCACGCGGTTCCCAGGAGTTCGATCGCATTGAAGTCGGTCAATTTTTCCAGACCCGGACTGAAGAGCACAAACTGAAAATCGGCATTAACGATATAAAAACCGTCGTATAAGCTCTCAATCTGAAACAGATATGAGAAAATGTTATTAATCAAATTGACTTCTTGTGCTTCACGTTCATTAAGTTGCTTAGGTTCATAGAGTCGGTTGACTTCCAGTAATGCGTTGTGGAAAGCAACTTGTTCATTTTGTTCCCAGCGTGACAGCGCACCTACGATGTTCCCATCAAATTGCGTACCCGCTGATTCCATGAGGATGGCCATGATTTCTTCATGTCCTTTTCCGGATCGATAAACCTGATTGCTTGCCATAGAGTCGTAAGCGTCCGCTATGGCCAGGATGCGCGCACCCTGGTGGACATCGCTGCCGATATATTGATAGCCATTGGTGGCACCACTGAAGTGATAGCGTGTTTGTGATAAAATCGTCAAGACTTCATGATCAGTGCCGCATGCCTGCAGGACATCCAGGCCGATATTGTGGTAATGTGACATCAGTTCAATTTCATCCGATGTCAGTTTACCGGGCTTGAACAGGATGTGATCGGGAACTCCAATTTTTCCAATATCGTGTAGTAAAGCGGCGATTTCCAGTTGTTTCAGGTGGATTCCCTCCCAGCCTAAATTCGTTGCCATTCCTTTTGCCAGAAAAGCGACACGCCGGGAATGGCATAATGTGGCGGCATCGCGTGCCTGTAGTGCGGTCAAAAATTTTCGCAAATGTTTCCGCGCGATGACCTGATCAATGTAGTCTGTCTCGGCAGATTCCAGAGAGAGATCGTCCTGTTCAGCTGAAAGCGTAAGCAGTTCCTTCAGGATGAGCGAAGAGTCCATATTATAACTACCATGCACCGATTGCTGTCTTGGCATGGGATTATTATTTGCTACGAGTGGACGATTCATCTAATGGCCTTAAGGTGGTTCCGAACATCGAGCTGAGCTTTGATGCGACGCGTTATGAATAAAACGTTGTTCTATTTGCGTATCAAAAATTGCTTCTTTATCGCAAGCGTTTTAGCAGGGAACAGGTTTGGTTAAATATATTGCAGGCCGGGAGAGTAAGGGTTTCTTGATTTGTCATGAAAACTCAAAGTCAGAATTGCGTAAAGCAAGTTTCCCACTTTGGTCTCTGGTGCATGAATTTAATCGAATTCAATTCATGCATCATTGTTGACGGTCTATGTTTAAGTTAGTTCACGAATGTAAGATGTCAAATGATTCTGTGACGGGAACTCCTGACTGCCACACCTGATGAGCCGGGTAGACTGTTCACCGTAAAAACAGGGGTCATAACGATAGGGGCGGTTATGACTGAATGGACCACATCGACCCTCAATTCGCCCGCTGATATCTAAGGGGCATTTATGATATAGTATGATAGTATGGTTGTATCAGTTTTTCGGATTTACCACTGGGTCGCTCGTTGACATTGAATTCATATATGGAATAGAATTCAATAGTGGAATAATAGAGTAGTCAGGAATGGGCATGATTAGACTCGTTTCAGATAGATGGCAAAATCATGGGCATCGCGAGTCCCATCAGGAAAGTATCTTGCTATGAGCGCAAGAGTTAGATTAGTAGTAGCATTGATTTCGATATTCTGGCTGAAGTCACCGGTGCTCTGTCAGGCAGACGATCTCTTTCAAAAAAAGGCAAGCTATCAGGCCGACTTTGATCGCGTGATTGCTCCTTTAATTGCCAGTCGTTGCCTGGAATGTCATGCGGGTCTTGATGCTAAAGCAGGCTTCAATTTTTCCAGTCGTGCCACCGCTTATCAAGGAGGGGAAAGTGGCCCCGCTTTGCAGCCGGGTAAACCTGATAAAAGTCTGGTTTGGAGCTATATCGACTCTGACGAGATGCCGCCGGAGCACCCACTCTCGAATGAAGAGAAGCAGATTTTCAAACAATGGATCCAGGCGGGTGCTCCTTGGGGCACTGATCCGATTGACCCTTTCAGCAAATCGACAAAAAAACGGGGTGGTTATGACTGGTGGTCATTGCAGCCATTGCGTCAGGCTGCCGTTCCTCCGATTCAAGAGAAGCAGTGGTCTCGAAATTCGATAGATGCATTTATTCTGGCACGTCTCCGAGAACATCGTCTTCAGCCTCGATCTCGTGCAGATCGTAGAACGCTCATCCGGCGCCTTTATTATTCCGTCATCGGGTTACCACCTGAGCCGGAAGAAGTGGAAGCGTTCGTGGATGATGCCGCTTCTGACGCTTATGAAACGTTGGTAGATCGTTTACTTGCGTCTCCTCATTATGGAGAACACTGGGCGCGCCATTGGCTGGATGTGGTTCGTTTTGGTGAGAGCAACGGTTTCGAGCGGGACCAGCCGCGCAGTAATGCCTGGCATTATCGGAATTGGGTGATTCGCGCATTCAATCAAGATCTGCCTTACGATCAATTTGTCCGATTGCAATTGGCCGGCGATCTGCTGGAGCCTTCAAACCCGCAATCGATCATCGCCACTGGTTTTCTGGTTGCAGGTCCGCATGATGTGGTAATTCCTCAGAGCAAGATCATGCGGGAAACGATGCGCCAGGATGAGTTGGAGGATACCATCGGCGTTGTCGGCCAAACGTTTCTGGGATTGACGGTCAATTGCGCCCGCTGTCACGACCATAAATTTGATCCGATCAGCCAGCAGGAATACTACCAGTTTGCTGCATCGCTCTCCGGCGTCAATCATGGCGAACGTGATCTTCCCGATACCCGGTATGAACAAGCAAAACAACAACTGTTGCAAATTGAGAATAAACTTCGGGGGGTTCAAGCCGCGCTCTTTAAGCTAGAGTCTGAGGCCCGCCTGCGGGTGATGGCGTCACGCTCAACGCAAGAAAAAACAGACTTACTACAATCATTATCGTCCCCAATCGCTGCCTGGAATTTTCAGAAAAGTATCCAGGATCAGGTGGGAGGTTTGAATGGAACGTTGCAGGGTTCAGCGCAACAGACCAAACAGGGATTGGTACTTGATGGTAATCAGTCTTTCCTGAAAACAGAACCACTCCGTCAGAATTTGAAAGAGAAGACACTCGAAGCCTGGGTGAAGCTGGCAAATCTCGATCAACGCGGCGGTGGTGTGATGAGTGTGCAGACCTTAGGTGGTGCCATCTTTGATGCAATTGTATTTGGTGAGCAACAGCCGGGGCATTGGCTGGCGGGTAGCAATAATTTCAAAAGAACGAAATCCCTTCAAGGACCACTAGAGCAAAACGCATCAGATGAAGTGCAAATTGCCCTGGTCTATCATGCGGATGGAAAAATCGCCGCGTATCGCAATGGGATTCCTTATGGAACGTCCTATCAGTCGCAACAGTTGCAGCCGTTTTCGTCTGGCAAAACTGAAGTCCTGTTTGGTCTGCGACATGGATCTCCCGGCGGGAATCGTCTCTTAAAAGGAACCATTAGCAGAGCGCGGCTGTATGATCGGGCATTGACGGCTGAAGAAATTAAATCCTCTGCCAAATGGGGCGGAACTTTTTTCACAGAAAAAGAACTCACGGTAGTCCTGACAAAACCGGAACAGGGTCAACGAAGCTCATTCCGTGAAGAGCGAAAGAAACTGCATGCGGAAATGAAACGTTTGCAGGCGATTCAACCGACCAAAGTTTATGCCGCCCTTTCACGCGATCCGGGAATTTCACATGTGTTGAGCAGGGGAAGTGTGAATGCACCAGCGGGTGTTGTGAAACCGGGAGGACTCAAAGCGGTTGTCGGTGTGAATAGTGATCTGGGACTGTCGGCTGACAGCCCCGATCGTGATCGACGAATCAAGTTTGCAAAATGGGTGACCGATTCTAAGAACCCCATGTTTGCCCGTGTGATCGTGAACCGAGTCTGGCACTATCACTTCGGTCAAGGCTTAGTGAACACACCCAATGATTTTGGTTTTAATGGTGGGCGTTGCAGTCATCCGGAATTGCTCGACTGGTTGGCGGGCAAGCTGGTCCGCGATCAATGGAGTTTGAAATCACTGCACCGTCTGATTTTGTTATCTGCCGTGTTTCAACAGTCATCAGCGCCGAACCCAAGTGCTCTCAAAGTAGATGCCGACAATCAATGGTTGTGGCGCAAAAGTCCTCAAAGAATTGAAGCGGAGTCGATTCGCGATTCGATTCTAAAAGTCTCCGGTCAGTTGAATACGGAGTCAGGAGGGCAGGGGTATCAAGATGTGAAATCGTATTTCTTCTTAGGGACGCAATTTTATGAACCGTTAGATCCGGTTGGTAAAGAGTTCAATCGTCGGTCGATCTATCGATTTTCTGCGCGCGGTGGCCGTCATCCTCTGCTGGAAACATTCGATTGCCCGGATCCTTCTACAACGACTCCTGACCGGGCATCTACCACCACTCCCCTACAGGCACTCTCGTTAATGAATACATCATTCGTATTGCGGATGTCAGACCTGTTGGCAGAACGTGTCAAGCGGCGGGTCGGTATTGAACCAGAGGAACAGGTCAGGGAACTGTTTTTATTAGCATATCAACGGCGGCCTCAACCTCGGGAGGCGCTACTGGCGAATCGATTTGTCGTGCAATTTGGATTGCCCGCTTTGTGTCGCGTGATTCTGAATAGCAATGAATTTCTCTATGTGAATTGAATGGACGATGGCGGAAAATAAACAACAGCACTTGGAAACTGCTTTCGCGTCAAGCGCCGAAAAGATGTCGCGTCGCGATTTCTTTTCCTGGGCCCAGACCGGTTTGGCAGGCACGGCACTGATGGATCTGCTCTTGAAGCCAAAACTATTACGGGCGGCTGAGCCAGTCAAATCATCATTGACGACGACACATTTTCCAGCGCGCGTCAAACGTGTGATTCACGTCTGCTTGATCGGGGGTTTGAGTCATCTGGACTCGTTTGATTATAAACCCATGCTCAAGAAACTGCATGGCAAGGTCATGCCGACCGA
>NZ_CALEMX010000065.1 GCF_937910335.1 uncultured Gimesia sp.
TCTGGAAAAAGATCGATGAAAGCACACTCTGGTCATAAAAGATCGATTGGCCTTTGCGTAGAGCATCTGAAATACGAAGTTGCTCAAATACGCTTTCGCGCTCTTCGTCGGAGCATCCGATTCGCCAACAAAATTATTCAAGAGGGTTCTCTCCCCAAGCATCCTTACATCTCCCGAGAACCTGAAAAAGCTAATAAGCCTCCAGCTCATATTGCTCCATCCTATCACAACTTTCTGTAACGTCTACGGAAATCCATATCGACGAATTAAAATTTTCTAAAAAACCTCAGTGACGTTACAAGTCAACAACTTACGTAATCCAATCATTTCCCTTTCATATAAAAGTCTGATGATTCGATGAAAAACCGTTAAATCTGGCTAAGGCACATAATTACAGTACCTTAAGAGCAAAATCACTCTATGCCTTCAAAAACCACTGATCCATACCCTCTTATTTTCACACCTTCAACAAAATAGTCAATCCCCTGAATGAAACCCCGATGAACATTTCTGAAACCCTATCTCCTTTCATCTATACAACCTGACTGCAAGAAGTACTGTATTCCATTCACAGTTGAAGAAAGGATTTTGATTGATTGAACTTATAACGGGGCTTGATATACTGGAAGTCAGCGAATTTTCAATAGTTTGTTAAATAAAAGCAGCGAGAGGATGATCGCAATCCAACAGATTGGTTTTCGATCAAGAATCTCGCAGTATTTTTATTGGATGTAGTTGAGAAAGTGAAATCAGTTCAAATGAGCACAGACGACGTAGAGAAAACAACAAACGAAGCTGTTAAAGGGCTTAAGGGAATCATTGCAGCCGACAGTTCAATCTGTTTAGTTAATGGCACCGAGGGGAAGCTACTGTATCGTGGCTATAACATTGACGAACTGGCAGACCATGCAACCTTTGAAGAAGTTTCCTTTCTCTTATTAAATGGGGAACTTCCTACACCAAGCCAGCTGACAGAATATCAGGACAACCTGAAGCAATATCGTGCAATAGAACCTGAACTGATTGAAGCACTCAAGAAACTTCCGACTGAGGCGCTTCCCATGGCGCTGCTGCGAACCATCACATCGATGGCGGGTGTTTACGATCCTGATGCAGAATCGGAAACGTTTGAAAAGCGTCTGCAGATTTCGATGAGATTGATTTCTCAAATTCCTACCATCGTGGCAGCCATTCATCGGGTAAGGAAGGGATTGGAACCTGTGGCCCCCGATCTCAGTCTGAGTCATTCCGGGAACTTCATGTATATGCTGAATGGAGAAAAACCGAGCGAGGATGCGACTCGCGCGATGGATCTGATTTTGACCGTGCATGCAGAACATGGACTCAATGCGAGCACATTTACCGGCCGCGTTGTCATCGCCACCCTGCCTGATATCTATTCTGCAGTGACTGCAGCTATCGGTGCCTTGAAGGGGAAACTGCATGGCGGAGCAAATACCGAAGTACTGAAAACACTTTTCGAAATCGGCTCCGTAGAAAACATAGCGCCTTACGTGAAAAAAGTTCGTGAAGCAAAAGGCAAGTTCATGGGATTTGGTCATGCCGTCTATCAGGTAGAAGACCCACGCGCCAAACATTTAAAAGAACTTTCCCGACGTCTGGGTGAAGAGACTGGCAATCCGAAATGGTACGAGATGTCAGTTGAAATGGAAAAACTTGTGTTCGCAGAAATCTCTCGCAATTGCAATGTTGATTTCTATTCTGCAAGCTTGCAGCACTATATGGGTATTCCGGGAGAATTGTTTACCTGTATTTTTGCGGCGAGTCGCATTGCCGGCTGGTGTGCCCATATTCTTGAGCAACTTGATGGAAACAAAATCATTCGGCCTAAGGCCCATTACATCGGTTATGAAGAGCGCGCCTACGTTTCAATTGGCCAACGTTAAACTGAACATTGCCTGTTTAATCTATGACCCCGGTTTGAAGCCGGGGTTTTTTATGTATCCTGAATTCTCCAAATCAACCATTCATTGATTCAGATCTCAGTTTTTTTAATCTCAACCGGGAGCCAATCATGCGAAACGCTGTCCGATTTGTTGAAATGAAATCAGCGATGCTGTGTCTGATTTTTCTATTTTGCGAATTACCTCTGGCAGACTGCGGCGTCATTTATGTCGATAATCGTGCCGGTAACAATGCCTTGAATGGGATTGCCCCCAAAATTGTTGGCGGGAAAAACGGACCGGTTAAAACAATTAAGCGGGCGATCAGCTATGCCAAACCCGGAGATAAAATTGTTCTAATTAATAATGAAACTCCGTACTATGAATCGATTTCCCTCTCCGGCAGACGACTTAGTGGCGTGGGAAAAGAGAAATTTACTATTCTGGGTAATGGTGCCACCATTAGTGGGGCAATTCCCATCCCCATGAATGGCTGGCGGCAACAACGAAACGGGTTATGGAAAGTTACTCCGTATCGCAAAGGATTTTTCAATCTCTATCTCGATGGCAAAAGTCTTCCCGAACATCAACCTGAGAAGGGAAAGCCCGTCAAACTGGAAGATATCCCCTCGGGAAAATGGGCCGTGTATCAGGGTGCCATCTATTATCATAGCTTAAAAAATCAGTCACCACCTGTGGAAACATTTTCGCTTGCGGGAAAGTCAGTCGGTCTCTCATTAGTTGATGTGAATGATGTCTACATATCAGATTTGACATTTGAGAATTTTCGACAGGATGGCATCAACATCCACGATCGCTGCAAAGGTGTTGTTCTGGAAAACGTGACTTGTTCTGGAAACGGACGGAGTGGACTTTCCGTGAATGGTACGTCGCAGGTAGAGGTCATTGATTCTAAATTAACTGATAATCGTATTGACGATCTGTCGGTTACGGAGCACGGAGCCGCCAACCTGAAGAACACAAAACTCGGAAAAAAAGCATCGGTCTTACCTTAATAATTCAAGTACTGGTATCTGATACTTCTGTTTCTTCTATTCCGCATCACTGTCAAGTCCTTCGAGCTCTTCGAGTTCTTTCTCGGCTTCCTTTTCCGCATCACTCAGTTTCAGGCCTTCACGATTCGAATAATACAAACCGATCAGTGTTACCGGAATGTATTGTGAAAGCTGATAATAGATAGAAGCCGCAAACGCATCCGCCTTGGAAACGCCAAAAGCCTGTAAGCTAACCCAGAAGCAGAGTTGAATCACGCCAAAGAAACCCGGAGTTGAGGGAACCGTCACACCAAATGCGGTCACCCCCAACACCACAAACGCTGCCAGAGGAGTCACTTGAATATCAAAACTCCAGAGCGCTACAAGGATGCTCAATCCGTTAATGGCCCATTGTGCAAATGAGGTCCAGATAATACCAACACTCAGCCTGATGCTTTTCATTGCTGCCATTCCTTGTGCACCAGCCTGCATCATTTCTATTACGAGATGCGTTAATTTCACAGGTAGAAATCGCAAATGGCTGAATATCGTACGAAAGAGTTTAATCACTGCTTCCGTCCAGATCAGATAAGTGCCCAGAACCATAATCGTCACTGAGATAACAACTGCCATCAGTATACTGAGGGAGCGATATCTATCAGGAAGATGGGGCGCAAAATAAACTCCGATCCCCAGGAAACAAAGAATCGCTACGATATCAAACAGCCGCTCCAGAACCACTGTCGAAAGTATCGTCGTTTTCGGAATTTGAAACTGTTTACTGAGAACGTAAACACGCAAAAACTCGCCGAGATGAGCGGGAAGGATATTATTGCCCATGAATCCGATCATCATGGCCGGAGTCACCTGAGAGACTGAAAGGTGCTTGATCGGCTCTAATAGCATCCGCCAGCGAATTGCTTTTAACCAGAAGAACACAAACAGTAACAAGAACATAATCGGCAGTGTCCGGAAATCGGCATGCCGAAAACTTTCCATAATCTGCTCAGGATCAATCCCCCAGACTGCAGCCAGCAAGCAGGAGACCGTGATTATGATCCCTAAAATCAGTTTGATCAATTTCGACTTATTAATGTGAAGAACTCCTGAGACAGCATGCGTTTTCCGGTCTAAATTCGAACCGACAAAGATTAGTTTTATCGCATGACTAAAATCAATAACACATCAACTTTACTCGTTCCAACACAAACCAATAGGCCACTAGCCTACTATCTTTCCCTATTTTCACACATTTATTCCAATTCCTGTGTGAAATTTTTACAATGTTTATACCTTTACAGTAAAACCTCTTGCCAACTTAATAAGAGAATTTTATCCTGCTTACCTCTTCGCATGTCTGATCGTACTTAATCGAGTCTGACAGACATCGGGAGACTCTACCCCATAAAGATTCCCGTTTGGATTTACAGGAATATTTTATATCAGGGACTGATTACAAGGAGCTCATGGATGAGCATTTTAAAGATTTATTTTCCAGAAGAAACACACAACCCGCCAGCTGCCTCTTTGGAAGAGCCCACTCCGATGGTTCTTCCCTTCAATCGAGGTCCCCTTAAAAAACCTCATTATCTGCGGCAAAATGATTGGACATTAAAGCGTGCGCGCATACTGTTCAAAAATCAACAGTGTCCTGCCTGCAGCAGTGCTGCAGTCTCTTCATTGGAATTGCGGGATGGTTTACTCAATCGAAAAGACCATATGATACCAGGAACTGCGACCGTGGTTGGTTTTCGATGTGAGTCTTGCGATAGTGAATGGCCGGCCTGAAGTTACTGTCACCGACAATTTCACATGACTGAAAAATAGTTTTCGACTGCGAAGTCAAATGCTTCCGGTGTCAGTTTTCTGGGTGTCTGTTTGTAGACACAGAAATTTTTCACCTGGAGCAGCAGGTCCCGTGGCTGGCAGGCACGAAATGGACGGTTGACTGCTTTATAATGCTCGTCGATCAGATACTGGTAAGCCTTTTCGTCAAATTGAAAACCCATCATTGGTGCCATCAATTCAAATAGTGCCCGAAATTCCTCTGGTGATGGGTCGAGCGCTTCAATCTTATAGGGAATACGGCGTAAAAACGCAGCATCTACAAGATCTTTGGGTTCTAGATTTGTTGAAAAGATAATGAGCTGGTCAAAAGGAACTTGAATTTTCTTTCCACTGGGAACGTTTAAAAAGTCGTAACGTTTTTCCAAAGGAACAATCCAGCGGTTTAGTAACTCATCAACGGGCATTCTCTGACGGCCAAAGTCATCAATGACGAATGTTCCACAGTTACTTTTCATTTGCAGTGGTGCTTCACAGATTTTCGTTTGGGGATTCTGTGTAATTTCCAGTTCTTTCATGGTCAATTCACCACCGGCAATCACCGTCGGTCGCACAATCTGTACCCAGCGTTGATCGACGCCTGATAAATCAAAGAGACTCTCAGAATCAACTTCTTGAGTGACCTCTTCATGCAATCCTGGATCAAACAGACGAATGATATCGCCATCGATCGAGAGACAGCGCGGAATCCAGATGGTCGAGCCAAACGCTTTTGTGATCCGCTCTGCAATACTGGTTTTACCATTACCGGCTTCACCAAACAAGAACATACCTCGCCCCGAATTCACGGCAGGTCCCAGGCGATCTAGCATTTTAGGATTGATAATCAGGTCTGAAAAAGCGGCTTTTAAATCTTCCTCAGTCGCTTCCTGCTTGGCGATACTCTGGGCCTCCATCGCTCGCAGATAATCTTTGAAACAGACAGGAGCAGATCCGAAGTAAGTACATTCCTGAGAAAATCTTCGTGCGCGTTCACGACCTAAATCCGTAATCGTGAATTCGTAGTCTCCCATTTCAGCCGTGCCACCAAAGGCTACAAGCTGGTCATGTTTAGCACGTTTTAGAAGGGGATCTACAATTCCAAAAGGAAGTTTGATTTGTTGACAGATTTGGCGTCCGGTTCGAGTTCCTTTGGCAAGCAGAAACTTCAGAATCAGACGCTCGATTTCGTCCTGTGTCAATCCCGTGTCTTCAAGCGTTTCAGGGCATTGAGGAATGAACTGATCCTGATTCTCTTCAGCATCCCCTTTTAAGAGAGACTGAACTCGGTTGAATAATTGACTCAAATGCTGATTTTTACCAACGACCTGCATTGGTTCAGAAGATTTCACCTGTGACAGAATTTCCGTTACAGCCTTACTCTCTAAACCTTCAGAAGTAGCGTCGTTTATCGTCGATTCATCTGATTCATCATTCGTAGCCAGATTCAGCATACTGAGCGAAGCAAGCAGTTCTTCTGTGTTGACTGCATTTGATGCAGTTCTGCCTGACTTTTTGGAAGCCTTCTGCTCTGGAAGGGTTTTTGTCAAATCAGAATCGGAGTCTTTAGCTGACATGTTCTATTCACAATCGGTTTACCGTACTGAGAATACCTGATCCGGATCACTACAAATGAGATTTTTCAAATTTGATCTGGACCGTTTATTTGCACAATTTAAGAGGCGTAATGCAAGCATAGGCCATACTTCTCAGGAGTCAAATTCGCGTCTTTAGTTATCGTGTAAATTCCGCCCGTAATTCATGTTGCCATAGATAATCTGCTTTGCTTTGAATCCAAGTTCCGGGAGCTGTCAGACGTGTTAATCAAACTGATTATGAGGGTAAATCATCAAATGGCAGACTCTGATGTTTATTTATATTAACAATCTGATGATCAATGACTTTCAATTTGACTTGAAATCGGCGTGACCTAAGTTCTCACTAGCAGAGATCTCACTCGCAGTAGTGGGCAAGGTCTATCATCAACAACATAGCGGATTTAATATGTGTGGAATTGCCGGAATCATTCAGCCTGAGGGACAACCAGTCAATCGTGAAGAATTACAACAGATGATCGACAGGCTTCATCATCGTGGTCCCGATGCCTCAGGAGTCTTACAAACCGGGTCAGTAGGATTTGCGCACAGTCGCCTGAGTATCGTTGATCTTTCAGGAGGATTGCAGCCCATGCAGTCTTCTGATGGAATGCTAACGGTCACATTTAATGGCGAAATTTATAATCATATTGAACTTCGCGCCCAACTTAAAACCAAAGGCTATCAGTTCCAGACGCATTCCGACACCGAAGTAATTCTGTATACCGATATTTCCCATTTGGGTTGAGCCAGGAATCGATCCAGGCTCGAAT
>NZ_CALEMX010000066.1 GCF_937910335.1 uncultured Gimesia sp.
AATTGATGGTATTGGAAGTGAACGATGAAGGTCTGCGACTGGGGGCCGCCGTTCCCTGTTACCAAATTTATGAACATCCGGGAATTCTGGAGCACTATTCAGCGATTTCCGACAGTAGCAATATCATTGGTGGCATGCAGATTCAGAACCGGGCCAGCGTCGGGGGAAATCTGGCGAATGCTGGTGCTGCCGCCGATTCAACGCCCGCATTGATTGCTCTGTCTGCAACGGTTGTCATTACCGGTCCCTCGGGAACACGCGAGATACCCGTCGATGAATTTTGCACCGGACCGGGTCAGAATGTGCTGGAAACAGGCGAAATCATTGTGGAACTTCGATTTCCTCCACGCCCCGCTCAGAGTGGATCTCACTACCGTCGATTCATTCCCCGTAACGAGATGGATATCGCCGTTGTGGGAGTTGGTGCTTCTGTCGTGTTGGATGAGAGTGGCGAGAATTTTGTATCCGCCCGCATTGGTCTGGGCGCGGTTGCCGCCAAGCCATTTTATGCTCAGGAAGCCAGCGAGATTTTAGCCGGCCAACCGGTGAATGATGAAACGATTCAAAAGGCAGGTGCCGCGGCTCGTGCTGTGATTCACCCGATCACTGATATGCGGGGAACAGAGGAGTTTCGTAATCATGTGACGGGAGTTTTAACCGAGCGTGTGGTGAAAAAAGCAGTCGAACGTGCCCGTGGATAATTCATTGCAGCTTATGATGAAACTGACTCGATAATCAATTCTAAATCAGACTTTTTTAATAAGGACTTTTCGATGGCGAAGAAACGGATCGTAACCGCGACTATCAATGGCCGTGAAGAGGAGTTCCTCTGCCAGCCCCGGCAGACCTTACTCGAAATATTGCGTGATACACTCAGCCTGACCGGCGCCAAAGAAGGCTGCTCCAACGGCAACTGTGGTGCTTGTACTGTGCTGGTTGATGGCCGCGCGGTCAATACCTGTATGGTTCTGGGTGTGGAAGCAGAAGGAGCTGACATCGAAACGATCGAAGGTCTGGCCCCTGGTGACGGGCTGGATCCCATACAGGAAGCCTTTCTGGGAAATGCCGCCTTACAGTGTGGCATTTGTACTCCCGGATATATTATGGCAGCCAAAGCATTTCTGGATGAGAACCCGAATCCGACTGAAGAAGAAATTCGATTTGCGATGGCCGGGAATTTGTGTCGCTGCACAGGCTATGACAAAATAGTGCGTGCGATTCAAGAAGCTGCAGAAAAAAGAGCGGGTCAACCTGCCTCATGTCAGAAGGAGACTGTCTAATGGCGACCATTGATGAGACAAAATCAGCAGAAGGAAGTGGTGACACTCCCAAATATAAAGTGATTGGGACACGTCCGATCCGTCACGATGGCGCCGACAAGGTGACGGGACGTGCCTTGTATGGTGCGGACATCAAAGTCAAAGGCATGCTTTATGGCGCGATTCATCGTAGTCCGCATGCACATGCCAATATCAAATCGATTGATACCTCCAAAGCAGAAGCGCTGCCGGGCGTACGCGCGGTTGCTACCAGTGCTGATTTACCGGAACCCGGAGATAAGGTTGCGGAGCTGGGAGAAGGTTCGGTGGTGCTGAACCATTTGAGCAGTAACAATCTGGCCCGCACTAAAGTGCTATATAAAGGTCACTCCATCGCCGCGGTTGCCGCTGACAATATTCATATTGCCCGGGAAGCGGCCAGTCTGATCGAAGTAGAATACGAACTCCTGCCACCGGTTCTGGATGTGCTGGAAGCGATGTCAGATGAAGCGCCGGTACTGAATCCGGATGTACGCACCGAAGAGGTTGCCAGCGGAGAGAAAGGGGACAAGCCTACGAACGTTGCCAAGCGTTTCCTTTTTGAAAAAGGGGATATCGAAAAAGGTTTTGCTGAAGCCAAATATGTAGTTGAACGCGAATTTCGCACATCGACCGTGCATCAGGGGTATATTGAACCGCATGTGGCAACCGTTTTATGGAATAACGATGGTCAGATCACCGTTTGGACTCCGACTCAGGGTACATTTTCCGTTCGACAACAAGTGGCAGAATTATTAGACGTACCTTTAGCGCGCGTGAAAGTTGTTCCGGCAGAGATCGGTGGAGGTTTTGGTGGCAAAATTTCCGTTTATCTGGCCCCGGCGGCTGCCGTCCTGTCGCGTAAATCAGGGGCTCCCGTCCAACTGGTGATGGACCGGGCTGATGTATTACAGGCAACGGGACCAACTCCTGGATCGTATATCAAAATCAAAATGGGCGTCGACGCGGAAGGACACCTTACCGCCGCTGAAGCCTGGATGGCGTATGAAGCGGGTGGTTATCCCGGCGCTCCCATTGGTGCAGGGGCGATGTGTGTTTTCTCCTGTTACGATATTCCCAATGGACGTGTGGAAGGCTACGACGTTTGCGTCAACAAACCACGAACGAACGCCTATCGAGCCCCAGGAGCTACGAACGCTGCCTTTGCGACTGAAGGTGTCGTGGACGAACTCTGTGGAAAACTGGGAATGTCACCCATTGATTTTCGATTACTCAATGCCTCTAAGGAAGGGACACGTCGGATTGACGGTGTCGTCTATCCGCGAGTCGGTCTGGTCGAAACTCTAGAAGCCATTAAAGAGAGCGAGCACTTCAAGACTCCGCTCACAGGGAAAAATCAGGGGCGGGGCATTGGTTGCGG
>NZ_CALEMX010000067.1 GCF_937910335.1 uncultured Gimesia sp.
GGCGTTGATTATGATGGCGCTTTTTGCTGATTCTTCCAGATTCGTAATATCTTTTCGCCTTTTATTATTCAAATAATTCGCCACATTTTCATGAACATTCAAAACGATTCGTGAAATCTTTTTCTTATTTACAGTCGTCATGAGAGTCCGCATGACTTCGATGGCCATACTTTCCGCGGTTTTCACCTGACCTGTCCCCCGACATGATGGACAATCTTCATACATGCTTCTTCGTAGCGAAGGTCTGATTCTCTGCCGTGTCATTTCAATCAGGCCGAAGGGGCTGATTCGGAGAACTTTGGTCCGGGCGCGGTCTCGTTTGACGAGTTCATTTAATCTGCGTTCAACAGAGCGTCGATGTTTCTCTTCCCGCATGTCGATAAAGTCAATCACAATCACTCCGCCCAGGTCCCGGAGTCTGATCTGGCGACTGATTTCTTCTGCCGCTTTCATATTTACTTTGAATGCGGTTTTTTCTGCATTGTCATCCGCACGATAATTACCACTATTGACATCAATGGCGACCAGGGCTTCGGTCTGGTCAATGACGATTGATCCTCCGCCTTTCATGGGGACATGTCGATTTTGAATGCTGCAGATTTCGTCATCGAGGTTACTGTTATAAAAAATCGGATCGTTGCCGGTATAATGTTTAATCCGATTGACGTGCTTGGGAAGCACGACTTTCATGAAGTCTCTGGCGCGTTGATATGCAGTCGCTTCGTCAATGTAAAGTGTATCGATTTCGCTATTATAGATATCACGAATCGTACGAATCATCATATCGCTTTCCGAGTAAATCTCTACGGGGGCGGGCAACTTTTTGATGCGGCCTACGATTGTTCCCCAGAGGCGGAGTAGATAATTTAAATCTCGCTTGAGATCTTCTGCAGACCGATCTATCCCCGCGGTCCGAACAATGAACCCAAGTCCGGGAGGCGGTGCCAATACTGTGAGGATGGCTCGTAATTGTCGTCGGACATCTTCATCCGTAATTTTACGACTGATGCCTACTCGCTGCAGCCCGGGCATAATTACCAGATAGCGTCCGGGAATACTGATATAGGTCGACAGCGTAGGGCCTTTGTTTCCGAGCCCTTCCTTGATGACCTGTACCAGGACTTCACTGCCTCGTTTCAGTATTTCCTGGATGGGAGGTTTATTGGCAACACTCCTCTCATTCACACGGCGCCCTTTTGGGTTTCTTCCCTGTGATGGTTTCCCATTTTTATCCTCTTTTTCATTGAGGTGTTTGTAGTATTGGTGTTCGATATCACTGACATGCAGGAAGCCATTGCGGCCGACACCAAAATCAACGAAAGCAGCTTGAATACTGGGCTCAATATTGACCACTTTTCCCTTGTAGATATTACCTACCAGGTTTTCGAGGCTGTTTCGTTCTACATAAAGTTCTTCCAGAATGCCATCTTCTACAATGGCGATTCGACTCTCCTCCGGTTGGAGGACATTAATCAGCATTTCCTTTTTCATGGAATACCCTTTGTCGTGTTACACGACGAATCATGTATTCCTCATCTGTCGCTGGGGTGACGGACTTCCTATGTACATCCATCGGATGATTTTCATAGTAGTGTCAGTCAGTAGTCTGCTGTCTGGATGGATCATCCAGGGACAGACCGATCTCTTTAAGTGTGTTGTGTTTCTTCGAATTGAAGCGGCACAAACATAATCAAAGAGTGTTTCCTTGATGCGACTCATGAGTCGAACCAGTTCCTGATTAATGTCTCGAAGGAAATCTGATCCCATTGGGGCTGGTTTTACTCTGATTTCATCATTGGCAGTTTCAAAGGTAACGTGGTGCAATTCATAATGCGGCACGTCAATGTAATGAAACTGATGTGAAAAACAGACCGTCCTAACAGGTTCGGGGATCCCTTGTTGACTCTGAAATTGCGGAATAAAAGCTGCAGCGGTTCGCCATAAATCGGCCTGAGCCAATTTATGAACTGGTTGTTTTAATTTTGCAGGCATTTTATTCATGCTGTTACCGTTGTGAACAGTTAGAAAGTAGAAAGGTTGAACCTGGTGCATACGATAGACTCGTTATGCTTGCTAGGTTCCCGGTACTTTTCCACGTTCTAATCACGGGTGATCGATTTCAGTGCCAGGAAATGATTTTTCAATACATTTCGTCTTGATTGAATTAGTTCTTACTCGATCCACTCGCCGCCGAGGCAATATGGATGGCAGTTGATTTGTTTCAGTTCTAAATGAATGGAGTCAACTACAAAATGTAAACGTTGAATTGTGACGATTAATACAAACTTGAATCATCTATACTAATCAGGTGATTGATATGTACTGGCTGCCTGAAGGTTTCTAACGCTCTGCTCAGTCACAGAGGCATTTCTTCATCAAACAGGTCAGGACATATTTTATACAGTTCTCCTCGTAAATAACTTTCTACATCACGGGCAACATCGATCGTCATCGCATGTGCGGTGATCTCCTCAGCCCGTTCTATTGTCAGATGTCTGATGACTTCTTTTACTTCCGGAATTGCCAGTGGTGTCGCGCTGACCTGTCGAATTCCCATGCCGACCAATAAGGGGATTGACTTCAGGTCAGAACTCATTTGCCCACAGACTGTGACCGGGATATTTTTCTTATCCGCTGCCTGCACAACCATTTTAATGAGTCTTAAAATCGAAGGATCTGATGAGTTATACAAAGATGAAACCGCAGGATCAGACCGATCGACGGCTAGAGTATACTGAATTAGATCATTTGTCCCAATGGAGAAAAAGTCAACTTCCTCAGCAAATTCTTCAGCCAGAATTGCAGCGGCGGGGACTTCTACCATCATTCCAATGGGGATATTGGGGTTGAAATCCACTCCTCGCTCTTCGAGGTCTTCCAGGACGTCGCCTACGATCATTTTGGCCTGGCGCCATTCTAAGAGTGTGGAAATGAGCGGGAACATAATGCGGACGTCACCGTGGACGGCAGCGCGAAAGATTGCCCGGAGCTGAGTTTTGAATAAAGGCAAGTCGCGCAGGCTGAGTCGAACACTCCGCAGGCCCAGTGCCGGGTTCATGCCCTCTTTGGCTAAATACCTGTAACCTCTGGGAATTTTATCTGCTCCCAGATCAAGTGTTCGGATCACGATTGGTCTATTTTGGGCGGCTTTCACGACGCTGCAGTAAGCATCGTAGTGAACTTGTTCAGTAGGTTCTGTGTTCGATTGAAGATAAAGAAATTCGGTGCGGTACAGGCCAATTCCATCCGCACCACGTTCCGTACAATGTTCGACTTCATTGGGAAACTCAATATTACCCATTACATGAATTCGAATACTGTCTTTTGTTTCAGAACGGATTTTTCGCCGGGATGCTAACCGGGCTGCCATAGATCGTTGACGCTCACCGGTATCGCGGTACTTTTCGAGAGTTTCTTCATCCGGGTCGATGATGACTTCGCCGTTATTGCCATCTACAATGACCGTTTCGCCACCAGAGATATCAGAGAGAAACTCGCCTAGACCCACCACGGCTGGAATTTCGAGTGCCCCGGCAAGAATGGCTGTATGACTGGTTCGACCACCCACTTCTGTTGCAAATCCCAGCACGAATTCTTTGGCGAGGCTGGCTGTTTCGCTGGGAGTTAGGTTGTTGGCTAGAACAATAATGGGTGTCGTCAGATTAGAGAGTTCTTCCCTTTTTTCGCCGAGCAGCTGTTTGAGCAGTCTTTTTTCCAGATCGATAATATCACTGGCACGTTCTGCGAGATAATTATCGCCGAGATGTTGGACGAGTTTCGTGTAGCGTCGAAAAACTCGACTGGATGCGTGTTCGGGCGAGTAACACTTTTCACGAATTAAGGTTTCAATCTCGTCTTTCAGTCGTGGTGAGCTGACCATTTGTAAGTGAGCTGCGAAGATGGCCCCGTATTGTACGCCCAGTTTGTCAGAGGCTAGCCGTTCATTTACGGCGATTTCTTCGCAGACCGCATCCATGGCTGTCCTGAGACGTGAGATTTCTGTCTCGATTGCATTCACACTGACAAATTGTCGCGGAATACGAAAGTCCTCGGTCCCCAGAATGAGCGCGGGGCCGAAATTCACTCCCGGTGAGACTGCAATTCCACGTTTAACAAGCATTCAATTAGAGCCTAGTAGGGCGCTTTCTAACAGACAGGGAACTGGTGGGACACCACTCAGTCGGAGGATACGGGGGTTATTTAGATGGATCAGTCGATTTCTTCGAATTTTTGATATCCTGATTCAAAAAACTGAACGATTTCTTCCATGAGCTTACTGGCATCATCTCCATTTGCTTCCAAAGCAAGTTCGGTTCCAGGCAAAGCCTTGAGTTCCAGCAAGTCATAGACTTCTTTGGCATCTCCTGCGAGATTCCCATTTTTAATTTTAAAATCGCATTTATAGAGCCGGGCGATTCTGACAATTTCAGAAATGGGGCGAAGGTGAAGCCCTTGCTTCATTTTAACAATGACAATCTGGCGGCAAACAGATTCTTGCATGGTACTATCGATAACTACTCAAGCAACCTGAAAATCAAACCATGTCTCATTCAGGAATGATGACATTTTCAGTAAGATCTCGTAATTACCCCTTTCCTCTTTGTTCAACCAGCAATGGGCCCGAGCGAAGCACATCTTCCAAATTTCAGAATAAATGTCCGGCTTTGGGACCAACTGTAATCTGAATTCGCCCCGTTTCTTCCTAACTGTGATGCCTCGCTACTCAGTCTAGCTGGTTACTGTCAGCTTCGTTGAGTAATTCAACAATATCTTCAATATTTTTAGAATGGCGGAGAAACTTACAGAAGTTTTGATTCCTCAGGTGGCGGGAAATATTTTCCAGCCCTCGTAAGTGATCTCCTGGACGATCCAGAGGTGAAATCAGTAAAAATAGTATAAAGACATCCTCACCATCCAGACTGGCGAAGTCGACTCCCTCGGGAGCAAGCGCAACCGCGGCAGTCAGGTTTTCAACAGAGGAATGTTTGGTATGCGGGACGGCAACGCCGTTTCCTATCCCGGTAGAGCCAAGTTCCTCCCGTTTTAGTATCGCAGAGACAATACCTTCCTCATCTTCTGCTGAGATACTGCCTGCATTTTTAAGACTTGCGACCATGGTGCGAATCGCTTCTTCTTTGGTCGTTACATTCAATTCCGGAATAATGGCTTCCGAAACCACGAAGTCTGTTAACTTCATGTATTCTTTCCTTCTAACTACATCTGCAAAAAAATCAGTCTCTGCGTTAATGACGCAAGACGTTATTGTAAATCGTTACAGCCTGGGAATACTCAATCAGAGGTGAATCTTTCCAGGCTGATCACACGGCGTTTCTCTTAAAGACAGTCTCTTCGTCACGCTGAAAAAAGCGTTGCTGACGATTCAGGAATTATTCCGATTCAGATTCAGATTCCGATTCCGCAATTTGATTTTCTACGATTTCATTCAGCGGAAGATCTCGACGGTGATCCTGAATTTTTTCCTTATATTTTTTGATTTGATGTTCCATTTTACTCAATGCGGATTGAAAGTTTGGTTTAACTTCATCCCCATCTGCATGGGCCACAAAATTATGCTTATGTTCTGCGTCAACGAGAATTTCGACTCGATTCTGGTTTTGACCCTGATCGATCGTTACTTGAATTGCAGTTACCCGCTCGAAGTATTTCAATAACTTCTCGGACTTTCCAGTAATATAATCACGAAGACCATCTGAAACACTACCATGACGACAAGTAATCGCAACTTGCACTGACGACTCTCCTGCTTAAAAAACATCGGGGTTGTGTACTTACGTATCTATTTTTGAGTTCAGCAATAGACGATGCTAACAGATTCTATCTGGCCAGGTCCAGCAATACCAGTCACTAATTCTCAAGCTTCAAGTTCAAAAATCCGGTCCTTTGCATCCCAAATTTGATTAGATATGATCTCATACAGGGAGATTAGATCACCATCTGTCCCTGTAATGAGGTTTGAGGGCTGATTTCAACATTCAGTTCATGCGCAGCCAATCCAGTCGTAGATCTGTTTGATTAGGCAAGTTGAGCCTTGTTTTTGGTGATTCATGTCGGTTTTGCTCCGGGAAAAAGCGAAAGTAATCCGATTTTCTCTGGTTTCCCCTGTGTCGGGTATGCCAATATAAATGTAAGCTGTTAAGAACAGTTATGGGGGAATCAGTCCTCAAATTAACTTTTGGCTGATTCTGAATCATATCCTTGCAGAGTCGAGAGGTAAAAAAGTAGCAATGCCTACTTATGTTTATGAGGTAATTACCCCGGATGGGACTCCGGGCGAACGTTTTGAAGTCATACAGAAAATGAGCGATCCCATATTGACCGAACATCCCGAAACGGGTGAAGCGGTAAAAAAAGTCATCACGGCCGCTTATTTTTCCGGCAAATGGTCTGACGCCCAGGCAAAGCGGACGTTAAATGATGACAAGCGTCTGGGAGAACTTGGATTCACAAAATATGTCAAATCATCAAAAGGGACTTATGAAAAAAGGGCCGGGGATGGTCCTGATATGATCTCGGCAGACTGAATGTCGAAGATATATTTCAAGATCATTGAATATTGCTGTTTGCGAAATCGGATCGACTATTGCCTGAGAGTTTGGTCAGTTGAGGGAGACTAATTTGAAATGAAACTACGAACCAATTTTTTTGTTTTGATCTTGATACTGATATGCGGTCTCGTTTCGGAACGTTGGGCCGCGGCACAAACGAAATCGGATCAGAAGAAAACAACATATTCAAACACACAATGTGAGGGAGTTTATCCCCATCATTTACAAGGTGTTTGCATTGACGGGCAGGGTAATATTTTTTGGAGTTTTACAACCGAACTGGTAAAGACCAATGTTTCTGGCAAGGTTCTATTGAAAATTCCGGTGGGAAATCATCATGGAGATCTCTGCTATCAGGATGGTAAAGTCTTTGTAGCTGTCAACTTTGGTGCATTCAATAATCCAGAGGGAAAGTCAGATTCCTGGGTATATGTGTATGATGCGAAAAAACTTTTATTGATTGCCAAGCATCAGACCCCCGAAGTGATTTATGGTGCAGGGGGAATTGCCTCTCATCAGGGTAAGTTCATAGTAGTGGGTGGTCTTCCAAAAGGGATTAATGAGAACTATCTCTATGAATATGACGTGAACTTCAAGTTTGTTAAAAAACATGTTTTGAAAAGCGGGCACACTCATCTGGGAATTCAAACGGCCACTTTTGCAGACAATCAATGGTGGTTTGGCTGTTATGGCACGGAACTTCTCAAAGCAGATGCCAACTTTAAGTTCATCGGCAAGCATCACATCGATTGCAGTTTGGGAGTAGAGCGGGTGACTGACAAGCTGCTTTTGGTAGCAAGTGGCGCGAGGGACAAAAAAAAGATGAATTCCGGCCGTATCTTTCTAGCTGATCCGAATGAAAAACAGGGTTTTATTATTCGCAAGTAATGCGACTCGTTCAGGAATTCAATGGAACGGAATCAATCTGTCTTAAACGATCAGTTATTTCCGCCCCCTGATTGCAGGTTTGAAGCCGCCAGTCCAAACAGAGCACCTTCGAGCAGATGGCGTTCAATAAAGGCTCCAATTGCTTCAGACTTCGTATATTGTAAGATGACATAATCCCCGGGTTGTATGAGAACGCGTTGACTGGGGTGACGAACTGCCTCGTACAAATCGACTTTGATAGGCAACTGTGTTCCGTTGGGAAGTTGCCTGAGAATAATGGCATTGCTGGCACTGATCGTGACATCCTGATTCAATGCAGAGGGGCCTCCGGTCGATTTGCCGCCCCCTCCGGTTCCTGCCGCCTGTGCAATTGAAATTGCCCCCAGGATATCCAGATCATAATCGCGAGGCAGCGTGTATTGTCCGCCACCCAATAAACCGCCGGTATAGAAAATTTCTGTATCGCGTGACTCAATAAATACCACATCGCCATCATGCAGGATGATCTCTTGGGGTGTCAGATGAACCTGTTCTCCCGGGCTCAAACGAATGGGAATTTTGATAATTCCCGATCTTTGCATTGTGGAATCATTATTGATGGTCGGAGTCATAGCGTCACCGTAGAACGTTCCACCGTCGCTTGAATAGAGTGGTTGACCAACCTGAAACGAAGGATCTATCTGACCTCCGTTGGAATTTGGAATTGGCGTATACGAATCGGAAACCTGTCGAATTTTTTGAGGTGAATTGGAATTCCGAGACGAGGTTGAGCCAGTATGAACGGGTTGCGGGCAGATCGAATGATTCAACTTATGTGCGGCGCCTCGAATAATGTAGATCGAGTTTTCTGCATCCAGCCCTGGTAGTCCGCCTGTTTCAGCCAGGGCATGCAGGACATCGTTGCTGTAGGCGGGCAGGTTGACAACGCGGCCTGTGCCCCGTTTGGATCTTCCGATATTTAGAACGCCGCCGCCACCGCCAACAACATCATTAGCGTTTTCCTGACGAATCACCAGGATACGGTAAGAGCGTGGTCGCTGAAGACTGATCAGAATTCGGTCACGTCCTACTTTTAAGATACCCTTTTCAGTTGTATATTTGCTTCGGATTGTTTCTTCGAGCTGATTGAGTGTCAGGCCTCTGGCAAACACGTTGCCGATCAGCGGAAGCGAAATGGTTCCATCTTCACGGATGGGAATCGGATAGCCGAGAGAGGGTGCTACTTCCTGTGTCTGAGGGAAATGCACCGGGGGTACTTCTCTAAATTGCCCCAATACACCTTCGATGTAAACTCCCAGTACGTCTCCGGAATCTAGCAGGTAGTGAGTTGGCGCCGGTTGTCTCAAGAGTGAAAGATCGATGGTTTCTTTTCCAGAACGCACTTCAGCCTTGTATTCAGACGGAATGTACTGCGCAGGAACTCCTTTAATCGGGTGAATGGCAGCACATCCATTCAAGATCACCGTCAAGAACAGCGCGCAGAGAATATGCCACATGCTTTCAGGCATTGATAAGGAAGGTTTCTGCATTCTGATCGAACCTTTTAATTCGATAATCATGTTCTTGAATTGTTGCATCATTCTGTTGTCTGGATCCTTTGGTTTAGATCCGCAGTTAAAAACATGCTGTCTCCGACACTAATCACACTGATTAATATCTGTTTCCATAAACTCGACCATCGGGAATACGCAGCAGGCGATGGGCTGCGCCTGATTGCTCTAAAGATCTGTGATGGTTTGTTTGCGTCTGACTATTGGGCAGTGGTGTATAAGGATACGACTGTAATGAGTACGGATTGGGTGGAGGGTCATCATTAATATATGCTGGTGGCTCAGAGTGCTGTGTTTCCGGACGGTGTCTGTTGGTCGCAGGGACAGGCAGCGGGAGTCGAACCGGAGGCTTGGGGGCCACTAACGGTGGGGCCACTAATGGTTGCGGGTTGTGAATTTGTTGTCGAGGCAATGCCGGGCGAATCTGCTGTTGCTGTAACACCGGTGTTTTCTGCGTGCGTTCAGAATTGCTGCGTTGCGGAATTGGTTGTGAGTGTTGTTCCCGTTGATGTCCTGGTGCCGGCGGTAAAATTCTTCCGGGTGCTGGTGGAGTATGTTGCGAGCCGCTCAGTGGTGCAGGCAAAATGTGATTCTGATTGGCGTCCGCTTCGGTAGAAAAATGCTGATCGTTCGTGTTTTCACCCCAGTAACCCGACTGAGATTGATCCCAGCCTGCCAGGGAATAGGGAGTTGCAATTTCGTTATAGTCGTATCGTCCATCGGCCAGCGCGTGTTCAGCCCCGAGTTTGTAACCCGTGAACCATTGCTGGCTTTCGAGATAACCGACAGGAGTTCGATAATGGGCGGCCCAATACTCTTCTGGTGGAACCGGTGGAACTTCTCCCGAATCTCCTAAGGCGATATCAATGTAGGCTTGCTGATATCCATCGCGGAAGGCCTTGGATGGTTTCTCTTTGCAGTTACAAGCGAGTGTCTTCAATGACTGTTTGGCGCATTTTTTAGCAGCGTGTTTGACCACTAACTTATCAAGATCGGTTTGATAACCGTCCAATGAGCGATAAGGATGCGGAGAACATTTATCTTGATGAAATAGGAAGCATTTTTTTACACGGCTAGAGATGGGAGAATACGTTTCTTCGTAACTACACTCAGTGCTGGCACAGCCCGTGAGTACATACAGAATTGGGATGAGAACAGCGCAAGGCAGAAATCGGAATTCTGTGATCAACGAAAAAAGTTGATTAAAGTTGTTTGAAATTTTGGAGTCCACTATTTAGCCACCATGCGCAGATTGATTGTTAATCCATACGCTGGTTTTATCGGACTCGTCTAATACCGCTGTGTAAGGTTTTTCCTGTCTTACTGATTATAAGGGGGCGTAAGACAGATATAATCGTTTGATATTCAAGAATCGGATCAATCGGCATAATTCGCAAAGCCAGACTGGTTTGCCTGTTTTAACAGCTGTGGGAATATCGAGAGAAATTCAGGATGAAAGTGGCGGGATTTGCTGGTTTTGGGCCGGGGAAAACTATTCCGCTAGAAAGTAGTCTTTTAAGAGCCTGAAAACTCGATTCGCGCGTTGTTGGAACAGGGTTGGTTTCTTGACCCATCCCAGGGGAGAAATGGTAATGCTGATTTCTACGAGGGGTGTCGAGGCCCGACTCGTGGTCGTTGCAGATGTATTTTTAGAAACAGAGCCAAATTCTATTTCCACTTGAACTGGCTGTCGGTCCTCTGTTTTTCCCCAGAAAGGGAGTAAGCCTGATTTACCAAGTCGCAATACGGCCCGATTTGCCCTCACCTCTGTCAGGTGAGCACCATTGTCATTTACGAAGCCGCCCAGTTTATAAACAATAATGTCTGATGAGATGCAAGCATTGAAAGGCTGTTCAAAATTCATTGTATCAACGGTCGTCTCTTCTGAAGAAGTGAGTGAGGGGACAATTCCAGTCTGTATTTGTTGATTGGTCAACGAACAGACCCGGTTTCTGCCAGTTTCTTTTGCATTATATAAGGCTTTGTCAGCGCGGCGAAACAAACTTTCCACGGAGTCTCCCGCTTCGACTTCAGCAACTCCGAAAGAGGCTGTCAGTGGTGTTTGATTCAAGCTTTCCATATTCAGGTTACAAAGCGCCAGTCTTAAGCGTTCCGCTTTTTTTACCGCATGTTCCAAATCGGTCTCTGGGCAGATAATCACAAATTCTTCCCCGCCGTAACGACCAACCAGTTCTCCCGAGTAGGTTTCATGCTGAAATAACCGTGCCAGTTCGATCAGAACATCATCACCAATGGAATGTCCTAAAGTATCATTAATGTTTTTAAAGTGATCGGCATCAATAAACATAATACTTAATGGAGCAGGGTTTTGTTCTTTATTTCATCTTCTTCCATTGGGCGTATCAACTGAGGAGTCACCGAAATCAATAATTCA
>NZ_CALEMX010000068.1 GCF_937910335.1 uncultured Gimesia sp.
GTATTTTTTTTGAGATAGAATAATCCGATGGGACGATTTTCATGCATGGGTCCTGCCAGATACCGGAGTGTTGCTGACATGACGTTTTTCTGCCCGATGTTTTCCTGCAAGACGCGTGGCTCACTCCAGGTTCGGCCTCCATCGGTTGATGTTTTGCCGATAATGCGTGCCTTGGCAAAATCAGATCCGCTGCCGATAAATTGCGTTGTGGCGTACAACAGACTTCCATCTTTCAAGGGTAAGATCGAACCTTCGCTGTAGCGGGGATACTCTTTCGATGAGGGGTAAAGATGATTGACAATCACTTCTCCTTGCGGATACTGATCTGTTTTGGCCAGGACAATTAATGCTTGGGCTGCCCTGATGCGCGCGTCTCGGTTTTCATCGTTTAATTGTTTTTTAAGTTGCTCTTTCAGCTGGCTCAAACCTGCTTCACCGGCAAAAATCGCGGAATAGGTTTTGACTGCGGGATTCTCACTGGATAGATTCCGCTCAACCGCTTTTATTCCTTCCTGATCGCCGTGCATGGCCAGGGCCGTTTCAAAGTAGGCACGGACGAAAGGATCGTCGGTTCGTTTGAGATTTGCTTTGAGTGCGGGGATATCCTGCTTGTCTCCGACGCGGGCAATAATCCAGGCAGCGATGCTTGCGATGCTGACGTCCGGGTCTTTCAGGTATTTGCGCACAATTCGTAATGCATCCTGATTTCCCCAACGGGTGAGCAGGGCGGCGGCCATCATGGCCTTCCTGGGGTTGTCTGAATTCAAAGCCTTACGAATGAGGATTCCATCGCCTAACTCATTTACTTTGTATAACGATTCGCAGGCATGGACGTGACCATGAGGATCTTTGCCGGCCAGAATCTGAAACATAATCGCTGCTTTGGAACGATCGCCGGCGCGAACCAGTTCTCTGGCAAGACCACAACGGTGTTGATCATCTTTATCGGTTTTCAATTTTGGTTCGACAACCTTGCGAACTTCTGCTCCTTCACCGGCTAAGGTGAGTGCTTCCGCGGCATGCATGGAAGGCCAGAACTCATCGCTGCGAATTGCTTCTCGTAAGACTTCCAGGCAGCGCGCTCTTGTCTCCGGACTCAATTTGATTTTCGGGGGCAGAGGAGTCTCACTGGCCAGCAATGCCGATTGGCAGATAAGAGTCAATGTGAAAAGAACTGCTGTGAATTTGGAGAGTGATTTCATTGTGTTGCTTCTATTGAAAAGTGAAATTCTGTTTGCGTCGTCTTCAATATGATAAGTATTTTTTCTGTAACTGGTTCTCAGCTGAGTCGTTTTAATTTGGTGATACGTCCTGTGGCTACCCATTCGGCGACAAAGATGTTTCCTTCCTGATCGAAACAGGCATCGTGCGGATGTACAAATCGGCCGGCTTGCCATTTTTTTGGCATTTCCCGCATGCGTGGTTTTTTGGCTGCTTTCATGGCTTTATCCCATTCAGGATCCTGTCCCAGATGTGAGATGACATTGTCTTTTGCATCGAGCAGGGTGATTCGGGAAGCGAGATCGGGGACCAGTAATACTTCTTTATGCGCATCTACGTTAGCCGGTAGAATGAAGTCGTTCATGGTTTTGAGATGTTTTCCGTCCAGGGTAAACCATTGCACGCGGCCATTGGCCCGGTCTGCGACCACGACGGATGGTGCGCGTCCTTCACGATCATCGATCCACAGGCCATGTGGCAGCCTGAACTGTCCGTCTTCTTTTCCTTTTCCACCAAAGGCGGAGAGCCATTTTCCGTTTTTGTCATAACGATGAACGTGATAGGCTCCGTAACCATCGGCCAGATATAATCCGCCATCAGGGTGAAATGCAAAATTAGTTGGCATGAACCGATCTTGTCCCCAGACCTTTTTCGGATTTGTGGCTTCCCCTGCAGCGTACAGTTTGGATTCCATCGGCGCATATTTCTGCCAGACCGTTTCGCCTTTCAGATCCAACTTGGCAAAGGTTTTTAGATGTTGATAGCCGGTTACGTAGATGAATTGTTCGTTGCCTTCCTGGCGTACTTCAAGACCGTGGCCGCCCCCCTGAAACTGTTTGCCGAACGACCGGACATAGTTTCCTTTGGGGTCGAACACAAAGATCGAAGGATGGTCTGTCTGATCGGCACGGCCTTCGTGGATTACATACAGAAATCCGTCTTTATCAACGGCCACATTATGTGTGATCTGCCAGGTGAATTTTGAGGGTAATTTGGCCCAGTTGTGTGTGACCTCGTATTGATAATCACCTGAACCCAGTACGATTCGTGAATCGGTTTTTGTTCCGGCATGAATTGCAGGAGCGCCCAGAAATGCGGCTGTTGTTCCCGCGGCTGTGGTTTTTAAAAAGTCGCGGCGTGTTTGTGACTGTTTCGACTGACTCATCGTTGATCTCCCGGAGGGCACTAAAAAGAATGAACGAATCTTCTAACTGGCTGAGAACAGGGTTTATTCAACTGTAACCTCTGGTGTCAGTCAGATCAATTCGCAACCTGGATCTTCCTGAAAAACCGGGAATCTGATGCTGCGGAATCTTCGCCTGTTGAGTCCTGTCGGATGAGCATCTACAATAATATAACCATTTTGACCCGGCTCTCGCTCCCTTCGAAGCAGTAAGCAGCACCATGACAAACTCTCGCGTTCAAAAATACAATACAATCTTTTTTACGCTCTGTATTCTGTTTATGTTTGGTTCTGTTCTGCAGGCAGCCACGAAACCGAATATCATTCTGATCATGTGTGACGACATGGGCTATTCTGATATTGGGTGTTACGGAGGCGAAGTGGAAACACCGAATCTAAACCGACTCGCCCGAGAAGGGATGCGGTTCACCCAATTTTATAATAACGCGAAATGCACGACGACGCGCGCTTCGATTCTGACGGGCTTGTATCCCCGCTTCGGGAAAGGGGGGCACATGCGTCAAAATATGGTCACGCTGGGTGAAGCGATGAAAGTCGCCGGTTATCAGACAGGACTCAGTGGGAAATGGCATCTGATGCGTACGAAAGGGTATGCCAAGAGTAAGTATCCCGGCGGCTGGATTGATCGTTACGACAAAACGACACATCCGTTCTTTCGCGGCTTTGATTCCTATTATGGCGTGCTGGATGGTTGTTGTAACTTTTTCAACCCGACGATTTCAGATCCTCCCTACAAACGGGCGGGCATTCGCAGTTTCGGGCATGATGACAAAGCGGTCACAAAATTCAAAGACGATTATTACACCACAGATGCGTTTACTGATCATACATTGGATATGATTCAGCGTTATAGCAAAAATGACAAACCGTTCATCATTCATCTTTGTTATACGGCTCCCCATTATCCGCTGCATGCGAAACCAAAAGACATTGCCAAATATATTGGCAAGTTCAAAATGGGTTGGGATCAGATGCGGAAAGATCGCTGGAAACGATTGCAGGAGATGGGACTGGCGGGCAAGAACTGGTCACTCTCCGAAGGCGATAGCCGTTCATATGAGTGGGAAACCGCGAACCAGGAGTTCGAAGACAAGCGGATGGCCGTTTACGCGGCGATGATCGATAGTATGGATCAGAACATTGGTCGTATTATGAGTACTTTAAAAGAGACGAATCAGCTCGATAATACGCTGGTGCTGTTTCTCTCTGACAATGGGGGTTGTAGTGAAGAGCCTGGCGGTCGTGATCCGAATGTTCGAGATGCCGGACCGAAAGACGATTATGTTGCCGTCGGTCCCTCCTGGGGCTGGGCTCAGAATTCGCCTTTTCGCCGTTACAAATCATGGGTGCATGAAGGGGGTATCTCGACGCCGTTGATCGCCTGGTGGCCGGGCAAAGTTCCCGCTGATACGATCAATCGCAGTCCCGCGCATATTATTGATCTTCTGCCGACTTTTCTGGAAATGGCGAACACTGAGTATCCCAAAACGTATCAGGGACATGAGATTCTTCCCGTGGAAGGCACGAGCATGTTGGCTCTGTTAAAGGGCGAAGAAAAAACGCTGCACGATTCACTAGCCTGGTATTGGTCAGGCAATCGTGCGATCCGGCAAGGCCCGTGGAAACTGGTATGGGATTCACAGGTGAAAGAGTGGGAGCTGTTTGATATTAGTGCCGACCGTTGTGAAACGAACAATCTTGCCATGAAACAGACCGCTCGGGTTAAGCAGATGTCTCAAGACTGGTTCGCCTGGGCGGATAAAGTGGAGTTGGGATCGAAGCTCAAAAAGAAAAAAAAGAATTAAGGCAGATCATCATAGGTTAATGTTGGTAAGTTGATATGTTGGGCGTGCGCTAGAATCTCTGCAAGTGCCTGTGGTCTTAAATGGTGGCCGGGTCCATTTTCGCTGATGTTGTGGGCGTAAAATATAACGATCTCACCCCGTTTTTTGGCATGGTCCATTGCGTCTTTGATTTGCACCAGATAATCGGGGCGTTTTTCGGTGCCTGCGTAATCAATGCCGGTGCCAATTAGAGTTCCTGTTTTAGAGATTTCATTGACGGGTACAAAGATGGTTTTTAGATCACGCATGCGTTGTTCAGGCTTCATTCCTGTGCCGCCGCGGATGTGGCGGAATGTTTTTAAAAGTTCCCGGTCAATCTCGGTGTTACGGGAACTGCTGGGGTAGGCAAATGATGTGGGTTTGAGGCCCGCGACGGTCATTAGTTTTACAGCCGGATTGATTTCGGCTTTCAGATAATTATCCAAACCCATCTTGTTTACATAGTCGACGGCTTTGCGATGTTTCGCACCATGGCAGCCAATGGCATGCCCGGCTGCTTTCAATTTTCGCAGTCCCTTAATCTGAGTTGGTTTGAGTGTGTGGAAGTGATCGACAAAAAACGTGACTTTGGCATCATACTTTTTGAATAAGGGAATTTGTTTGACCCATTGGTCGATGAAGCGATCGTCAAACGTCAGGACGACGCCTGATTGCCAATTCACGGTTTTATGAGCTGCGGGGGCAGCGTTCTTTTTTGGTTTTTCTGCTGCGGAAGCGAAAGGTGCTGCCACTAAGACTGTTAACGAGATTAGAAATGGAAATTTCATAGGGGCTACTTATATGCTAATGAGATTAATCTTCGAACAGTTGCGGAGCCACTTTGATCTCTCCTAAATCATTTTTTCCAGGCTCGATCTTCATTTTAATCCGCCCCTTTTTCCATTCCTCTTTTGCGACAAGATATCCTGGTTTTTCGTGCCATAATTGAAACTCCCAATCACCGACGGGTAGATTCTTAATCGTGAAAGCCCCTTTGTCGTCTGTTATTGCAAAGTAGGGATGATTCTTTATTAACAGATACGCTTTCTCCCAAGGATGAACAGCACAGTCAATTTTTAGTGGAAGCCGTTCATTGAGGTGGTAATCTAAAGTATGCTGGTTATCTGAACCACTTGTGTTTGTGATAAAACTCTCGACTTGATTATTGATCACGTGAATATGAAAATTGTGAGCAACAGGATCTTTATTCGTGACAAGCAGTTTCTGATGCTTGCACCAGAGTCCACTAGCATGCGGTTCTATAATACATGCCTTATGTTAAATGAATATTATATCTGGCAATTTTTGGTAACTTGCGTGAATTTGTGCATTCTTCATTTTAGGAGCACGCAAATAGACAAAGATATTTTTGATCCCCCCATGTTTTCCAATGACGAGAGACTCGTCGACCTTTTTATGAGCGGGTTTGCCACAAATTACATGGTCCTTGGTAATTTCCAGTTTTTTGGGTTTAACA
>NZ_CALEMX010000069.1 GCF_937910335.1 uncultured Gimesia sp.
TGCGATCGACAAAACCGTGTTCCAAAAGAAATTCACTGGTTTGAAAACCTTCTGGCAGGGGAATTTTGACAGTTGCCTCAACAACGCGAGGTCCCGCGAAACCGACCAGCGCTTTCGGCTCAGCAATCACAATGTCGCCTAATGAGGCAAAACTGGCAGCAACGCCTCCCATTGTCGGATGAGTCAGCACGGAGATAAATAATCCCCCTTTTTCATGGTACCGGCCTAATGCTGCTGAGACTTTCCCCATTTGCATCAATGAGAAAATGCCTTCATGCATTCGTGCACCCCCACCAGAACCACTAATAATAATTAATGGGAGTTTTAACTCAGTGGCCTGTTCAATCGCACGAGTCAGTTTTTCTCCAACCACGGATCCCATACTACCCATTATGAAGGAAGAATCAGTGATGCCCACCACGAGGGGACGGCCACGCATATACCCACGACCTACGAGACAAGCATCTGTCATTCCTGTTTTCTTTTGTTCAGCGACCAGGCGGTCTTTATAGGTCTTATTTTTGTCTGCAAATTCCAATGGATCACCTGCAGATAAATCTGAATACCATTCTTCAAAACTGTCAGGATCAAGCAGTTGTTGAATACGTGTTTGAGCGGAAATGTAGAAATGATGGTCACATTCCGGACAAAGACCAAGCCCTTGCTCTACCTGTTTTCTGAATACAGTGGCATTACATTCATTGCAGCGTAACCATAAACCTTCGGGGACTCCTCGTTTTGGGCGGGAGGAATGGCTTAGCCATGAATCGACATTAGACTTGGGAGTAGAACTCATTTCACTTAGCCTCCTCGAATCGCCACTTTTCGTCATGGCACCCTTGATCTTGTTGAGAACTCTTCTTTTCAGAGTGATCGTCAAGATTTACGTGTTTTGCATCACCTTTTTTCGCTGGTGATTCAAGAATTTCAAACAATTCATTTTGACAAAATCGACCACTATGCTCAAAGCAGATTTTTTCCGTTTGATCATTTCGTAATACATTAGCAATAATAGTTGCCAAAGGTTCAGAGGCAACAATCGCAAAACTTTGTTTCTTTTTTAAATACTTCTGCAGCGTTTTTTTGACACGTTTCACTGCTTCCGAAGCTAATTCTCCTTCGGGCGGACAAACGGTTTCTGGTGATTCGGTCCACTGTTTGAGGAGTTTCGGGTATTTTCGTCGAACTTCCTCGAATTCGAGTCCCTGCCAGAGCCCCTGGTTCAGATTTTTTAACCCCTCTTTTTCTTTGACAGGAATGTTGAGGGTTTCCCCTAACTGTTCGGCTGTTGAGAGTGCTGGTTCTGAAGAGGATGTAATGATTGTTTCGATACCAGAATTTTCGATTTTCGTAACAAGATTTTTAACTTGTTCCTCACCCTCTGCATTCAAAGGGAGGTCCAAAGTTCCTTGAATTCGTTCATCACGATCGAAGTCTGTACAACCAGGTCGAATAAGTACCACAGTTGGCATTGTATCAAGTCTCTTTTACGTAAAGGAAGCTGATTCGCTCCTGGCTTTTTGCGCCAGTTCGCGGACAGCTGTAGAATAATCGGTCTGATTGAATATCGCACTGCCCACAACAAAATAGTTTGCGCCAGCACTTGCCGTTCCAGCGATTGTCTCCATTCCAATTCCTCCATCAACGGAAAGAATAGTATCATCGGAGATCATGGCCTTGAGCTGTTTAATTTTTTGTAAACTGGATTTTATAAACGACTGACCTCCAAATCCAGGTTCAACACTCATTACTAAAACTAAGCCGCAGTATTCGAGATAAGGCTCGATCATATTTAAAGAGGTCTCTGGGCTGATGGCTAAACCAGGCAATACACCAGATTGAGCGAGATGTTCCAGCAGGTCTTTTGGGTTGGGAGCAGCTTCAATATGAATTGTAATCGAATCACATCCGGCATTGATATAATCCTCAATGTATTTTTCCGGATTGCTGATCATCAGATGGGCGTCAAAAAACATCTGAGTTAAAGGCCTGATGCGCTCAATTAAGAGGGCCCCGTATGAAAGATTCGGAACAAAATTACCATCCATGACGTCCCAATGGAGCGCTGGGGCTTCAGCCATTTCCAATAATTCAATTTCCCTGTGAAGATTGCCAAAGTCACACTTCAACATTGACGGGGAGATTACTGGAAACTGAGATTTGAATTTATTAGACAGGTCAGGATTGATCATTGATTTATAGAATTATATACAATTCAAAGCGAAAAAAATTTCTTAGAATCTTTGATGAGTTAACTTATCAGAACACGATTAGGAGAAGTCATATTAGAAGCGGGATATTTTGACGACCTTGTTGAGCAACGTCTAGTCGAAAATTATAATATCTATCCTTATGTTTAGTTGTGGTAAGGTGGAAAAACAGCCGAGATGCAATCCATCTCGGCTGTAATTTAAGTACTGTCTTGTGCGAAAGGAGCAATTAAGCTCTTATTCAGGTTACAGTTGTGCTAATCGAGCAATCATATCTGCTGTCCGACTTGAATAGCCATACTCATTGTCGTACCAACTTAAGACTTTGAGCATATTTCCACCGATTTGTGTTGTCCAAGTGGCATCAAAGATAGAACTGTGAGTATTTCCAATGATGTCACTGGAGACAATAGGATCGGTATTGTACTCAAGAATTCCTTTCATTGGGCCATCAGCGGCAGCTTTCATGGCTGCGTTGACGTCTTCTACAGAAGCATCTTTGCTCAAAGTGACCACTAAATCTGTGATACTACCAACGGGAACAGGAACCCGAAGACTTAGGCCGGTCAATTTCCCATTCAATTCCGGAAGGACAAGTCCTACTGCTTTCGCAGCACCCGTTGTTGTTGGAATGATATTGATTGCGGCAGCACGTGCGCGAAGTGGATCAGCATGAAGTTGGTCTGAAACTCTTTGGTCGTTCGTGTAAGCATGCACGGTCGTCATGAGCCCATGTTCAATTCCAAAGTTTTCATGAATGACCTTTGCCATTGGAGCCAGACAGTTTGTTGTGCAGCTTGCATTGGAAACGCATTTATGCTCAGCAGATAACTGATCATCATTGACGCCAAATACGACTGTCAGGTCTGGTGCATCTTTAGCAGGAGCAGAGATGACGACTTTGCGTGCTCCCGCTGTCAGGTGACTATCATACCCTGGTTTACCATCTTTTTCTCGATTGGTAAAGAATCCAGTTGATTCTAGAGCGACTTCAACTCCCAGTTCTTTCCAAGGTAACTCACGCGGGTCTCGCTCTGCACAGACTTGTACTTTTTTGCCGTTCACTATCAGGGTATTGCCTTCGACATCGACTGTACCGGGGAAACGGCCTTGAACGCTGTCATATTTTAAAAGCAATGCCAGTTTTTGAGGATCTCCGAGGTCGTTAATTGCAACGACTTCAAATTCCTCTGGTCGAGCAGCCAGTGCTCTGAATGTAATTCTGCCAATTCGTCCAAAACCATTGATACCAACCTTTACCGCAGCCACGTAACTAACTCCTTACTCTAAAACAAATTATGTTTATCAATTGAAGGCAACCGCTAAGTCTAATGATTTCTTTAAGAAATCAATGCGGGTACCAGCTGATTTCAAATCAAATTGGATTGTAATGTGCGAGGGACAACCACACAACCGATCGCTAAGTTCACCTTCCAGTTCTTAATAATTGAATGTGCTAAATAATATGATTGTTAGGCGTTTGGGATAATAACTCTATATGAGAAAGGAGATTACAAATGATATTAAAAATGTGGATGGTTATTTTGATATACAAATTAAATCAGAGGATTCCCCTCCCTCGGGGATCTGAGAGTAATACATCCTAAAGGGGCTCCAGCAGAAATGACGATGTTGATTCTGGGGAGAAAGTTCCTGGTTAGGGGGAATATATTAACAGGTCACGCATAAAGTGATGTTGATAAGATCCTACTGAGAAGCAACTTAGAATCTCTTCATAATGTCTTTAAATATCATATTACGTTCCCTTATCACCAGGACGGGCTGATGGACGATATTCTGCAGGAGTTCTTAGCAGAAAGCTGGGAGAATTTAGGTCAACTAGACTCAGAAATTGTTGAGCTTGAGAAAGATCCACAAAATGCTGAGCTGATAGCCAGTATTTTTCGTACCATACATACCATCAAAGGGACTTGTGGATTTCTGGGGCTGACGAATCTGGGAGCCGTAGCTCATTCTGCAGAGAATGTATTGGG
>NZ_CALEMX010000070.1 GCF_937910335.1 uncultured Gimesia sp.
GAATTGATGAAATTTATGCGTATCTCAAAAACGAAGGGCTTGATGACCAGTTTCACCCTTCTTACACACGCATGGTGCCGGCACACCATATTCTGGAACTTCAATTAATCGGCTGCCCCGACCCCAATCCGAAAACAACTCGATTTCTGAATCCAAATCGAAATTGTCTTACAAACCAATTGGATGATATCGGAAATCTATATATCGGTGCTGTCTACAAGGAAATTAATAAGTGGCTCGACACCATTCCTCAGCAGGAACCGCTGGGAGTTCTCTTTTCCGGTGGCATTGACAGTGGAGCTCTTTTCATCCTTCTATACCATGCACTGATCACGCGCAATGAATCGCCCTCCCGCATGAAGGCCTTTACACTTTCGATTGATGGAGAAGGCACCGATTGTCAACAGGCTTTCCAATTCCTGGACCAAATGAATCTGAGTTTCTTCCTTGAGATTCTCGAAGTTCCACAAAGCTGTTTACAATATGAAGAAACCATCAAAGTTGTGGAAGACTATAAGCAACTCGATGTTCAGGCAGCCACAATGACTTATGCCTTATGCAGGAAAATCCGTGAACTGTATCCACGTTGGAAGTATTTAATTGATGGCGATGGAGGCGATGAAAATCTGAAGGATTATCCGATAGAAGCCAATCCCGAATTGACCATTCGAAGCGTACTCAACAATACAATGCTTTATCAGGAAGGCTGGGGAGTAGATGCCGTTAAACACTCTTTAACATACTCCGGCGGCCAAAGCCGAGGACACGTTAGAACATATGCACCCGCGCGAAGCCTCGGTTTTCAGGGATTCAGCCCTTATGCTTTGCCAAACGTTATCGAAATAGCAGAAGGAATTCCCTACATCGAACTGACGGACTGGGATCACAAAAAACTTTATGCACTCAAAGGTGATATCGTATGCAGGGGCATCAAACAAATCACAGGCATTACCATGCCCGTCTATCCAAAACGTCGTTTTCAGGAAGGCAGCCTCAATAACGATTCTTTCCAATCCGTTTTCTCTGAACCTGAAAGCGTTTATCGGCAAGCTCTTTTATCCCTTTATGAATAACGAAAACAGATTACCATTCTAAGGTGCGATGCCTTAGTAAATCTCTCCATTGTAAGCATATCTGACAAACGAAGTTTTCTCGAAACGATCTGATGCACAGGTAATCCCATCCGGGGTCATTGAAGATTGGAATATTCAGATCGGCCTAAATTATGAATCTTTCAAATCCCCCATATACCGATCAGAAAATCCTCGCTGCAAGACCATCTAAAAACCAGGTTTCAGAACAGTTGCCCTACGCTTTTTTAAATGAAACAGAGTGTAGCGCAGATGGCTCACTTGCAGAAATCTCGACCATCTTTCTTACAAATCGCGAGTGCCCTTTTCATTGCCTGATGTGTGACCTCTGGAAAAACACAACGAACCACACCCTCAGCCCCGGCATAATTCCACACCAGATAGAGTATGCCCTCGCACGACTGCCTCCATCCAGACAAGTGAAATTATATAACAGTGGCAATTTTTTTGATCCCAAAGCAATTCCCCGAGAAGATTTTTTACGTATTGCCGAATTAACTCTGCCTTTCGAGAGAGTCATCGTCGAAAATCACCCCCTGCTCTGTAATCAATCCTGTCTGGATTTTCAACAGTTAATTTCCGGACAACTGGAAATCGCATTAGGACTGGAAACCATTCACAAACAAGTATTACAGTCACTAAACAAGAGGATGACACTGGATGACTTTTCAAAAGCAGTTGAGTTTTTAAAAAATCATTCGATTCAAACCAGAGCTTTTATCTTGCTGAAACCCCCTTTTATGGAAGAACAGGAAGGCATTGAATGGGCCATTCGCTCAGTCGAATACGCCTTTTCACAGGGAGTGGAATGCTGCTCTCTAATCCCAACCCGCTCAGGTAATGGGATTCTCGAACAACTCGAACAAGCGGGACAGTTTTCTGCTCCACAACTCTCTTCTATCGAAACCGTATTCGAAGCCTGCCTGAAACTCAAACGAGGCAGAGTATTTATGGATCTCTGGAATCTGGAGCAGCAATATCAAAACGAAACCAATCTGAAACAAAGACTGGAACGCTTAAAAAACATGAACCTTTTACAGAAAATTCCGATTGCGGAATAGTAAGCCTTCTTCTCTCAATCGGTTTCATTCACCATTTTTATAAATTCTGCTTCCGATAAAACAGGTACATTCAACTCTTGCGCCTTGGTCAATTTACTACCTGCTTTTTCACCAGCCAGAAGATAATCGGTTTTCGCGGAAACACTTCCCGATGCTTTTCCACCATGCTCCTGAATCAGCTCTTTGGCTTCATCCCTCGTCAAGCTTGACAAAGTTCCAGTCACAACCAGCGTTTTCCCATCGAAGATTCCTGCTGTTGTTTTTGTCTGTTTTACAGGACTTCCCATATTCAGTCCCGACGTTTTCAATTCACGGATGAGTTGAAGGCCATAATCCGAGTGAAAAAAAGTATACACAGACTCTGCAATCACGGGACCAATTTCATCAACCGCCGCCAGGTCTTCAACACTCTGATTGGCAATCTCATCCATCGTTCCAAACTGTTTTTCCAGGATACGCGCATTGCTGGTACCCACATGCCGAATATTTAATCCCGTTAACAGTCGCCAAAGCGGTTGCGTTTTCGATCGCTCAATACCTGCCAGTAAATTTTCAATCGATTTATCGCCTTGACGCTCCAACTTCACAAGTTGCTCATAATGATCCTGAAGTCGATAAACATCAGCCAGACCGCTGATCAATTTCTGATCGAGCAGTTGCTCAATCATTTTGATTCCCATCCCTTCAATATCCATCGCCTGACGTGAAGCATAAAAACGTAAGGTTTCACGTATCGAAGCAGGACAAGTCGGATTCGGACAGCGAATGTAGACTCCACCTTCATCTTTAACTAATGTTGCCTTGCATTCAGGACAGTCGACTGGAAACTTAATTTCCTGCTGACTCCCATCGCGACGATGCTCCTCTACGCGAACGACATGCGGAATAATTTTCCCGGCTTTCTCAACCACAACCCAGTCGCCAATCTGTATCCCCAATCGTTCCATCTCATCACGATTATGCAGACTGGATCTGGATACCGATGTCCCCGCAATCTGCACAGGCTCCAAATTTGCCACAGGAGTCACCGTACCGGTTTTACCCACTTGAAAAACGATCGAATCCACTTTGGTGACCGACTCATAACGTTCCCATTTATACGCGGCGACCCAACGTGGACTTTTTGATGTATTGCCCAGTAATTCCCGCTGATCAAAACGATTGACCTTTAAGACAATGCCATCAACTTCAAAATCAAGTGTATGCAAATCATCCATCATCGACTGCGCATGCTGCAATGTCGTCTCCAGATTGGGAAACGCCTCGACATTGGGGGTGGCGGGAATCCCCATGTCTTGAATGGCATCCAGATAATTGATGTGGGTCTGATAATCAATCCCTTCGACCGCGCCGATCCCGTGAGCAAAAAAACGAATTTTGCGTTTTGCACTCAATTTGGGGTCCAGCAGCTTTAATCCTCCTGCCGTGGTATTCCGGGGATTCGCAAAAGGCTCTTTTCCCTGCCGTTGCATTTCCACATTCAGAACTTGGAAATCAGAATTGCTGATAAATGCTTCACCTCTGATTTCCAGTAATTCAGGCG
>NZ_CALEMX010000071.1 GCF_937910335.1 uncultured Gimesia sp.
TTGCGTGAAGAGATGGAATATTTAGGGCCAATTCGCGTTAGTGATGTTGAAGCAGTTCAACAGCAGATTGTAGATAGTGTTCGACGGTTAGAAGATTCAGGTGAAATTGACATTGCCGCTGGAAATGAGAACGAACAATTTATCACATAAATTACAGAGTGCGAAAAGCCGATCTCAATGATGTCATTTTATTGATTTGAACAAATGGATTTATTAGTTTTTAGAAAAAGTCATCAACATGGTGGAAATGGAAACAACGAAATTGTTAAAAGCGGAAGCCTTTCGAGCATTGGGTTCGAAGGTTGCCTACAATTTCAAAGACATTGAAAAACGCTGTGAGGATTACATTCTGAATGTGCGTGATCAGACACGTCAGATGCTTGTGGATGCCCAGCAGGAAGCCGAGCAGATCAAACAAGATGCATATCAGTCAGGCAAACAACAGGGTTATGCAGAAGCTCAAAGCGAGCTGGAATCGTTGATAAAGACACGATCTGAAGAGATTGCGAATCGTACGGTCGAAGAAAAAATAGGCATGATTTATCCTGCAATGCAAGCAGCCGTTGAAGGATTACAGCAGGAACAGGTCAATTGGCGGCGAGTCTGGGATGCGACAGCTTTGGAAATATGTCTAAGTATTGCAGAAAAAATGATTCGCCATGAGGTCAAATCACGTCCTGAGTCAGTGAGGGCTATGATGAGCGAGGCTCTCAAACTGGCATCGGGAACACAGCACATCAAGTTTCAAATGAATCCGGCTGATGTAGAGCAATTAGCAGAAGGTACGAAAGCATTTATTTCTCAACTTACCGGATGTCAGACCTGTGAAATCATTGAAGACGAATCAATTTCATCCGGTGGTTGTATTATCGAGACACAACATGGAACGATCGACGCTACAATTGAAGCTCAATTAGACCGCATTTCTCAAGAGCTCATCATTCATACTCAGGAATAACGAAATCGCATGTTCGATGTCTCTCAGCAGATAAAACAGATATTACCTTTTCGCCTTTCCGGACGAGTCACACGGATTGTGGGTTTGACCGTTTCAGTATCAGGATTTCCCGCTCCTTTAGGAGCAGTCTGTGCCATTGATCGCGAAAATGGTAAAGCAATTGAAGCTGAGGTTGTCGGGTTTCAGGATGAAGAAACGTTATTGCTTCCCTATGAAGAGTTAACGGGAATTCGACGTGGTGATCGAGTGTCTCTGATTCAATCGGTCCCTGCTGTTGGGGTGGGCCAGGGAATATTAGGGAGGGTTTTGGATGGTCGTGGACGCTGTATTGATGGCAAGAATCAGGCTATGCTGTCACATCGTGCCAATCTGAAAGCGAAGCCGATTTCTCCCTTAAATCGCCCGCGAATTGATGCACCGCTCAGTACAGGCATTCGAACGATTGATGGTTTATTAACCTGTGGTAAAGGGCAACGGCTGGGAATATTTGCTGGAAGTGGCGTCGGCAAAAGTACATTGTTGGGGCAAATGGCCCGACAGAGTTCCGCAGATGTGAATGTGGTTTGTCTGGTAGGTGAACGTGGGCGCGAAGTGCGTGAGTTTCTGGACCGTGATTTAGGTCCTGAAGGATTAGCCCGCAGTGTTGTGATTGTAGCGACCAGTGATGAACCTGCGTTGATCCGTCTCCGCGCGGCCCATCTGGCAACGGCCGTCTCGGAGTTTTTCCGTGATCAAGGCCAGGACGTTTTACTGATGATGGATAGTGTAACCCGATATGCGTTGGCGCAAAGAGAAATTGGATTAGCTGCTGGCGAACCGCCGGCCACTAGAGGTTATCCACCCAGTGTATTTTCCCTGCTACCAAAACTGCTGGAGCGCAGTGGCCGGACTGATTCCGGAAGTATTACAGGTTTCTACACGGTCCTGGTTGAAGCCGATGATGCCAATGAGCCGATTTCAGACTCGGTACGTGGAATTCTGGACGGGCATATCATGCTTTCCAGGAAGCTGGCACATGAGTCGCATTGGCCGGCGATTGATGTGTTGCTCAGCATCAGCCGTTCTATGAATGATATTACCAGCCCAGAACATCAGCAGTCAGCTGCCTATTTAAAGAAACTGATGGCCGCCTATCAACAGTCGGAAGATTTGATTTCGATAGGCGCTTATCAATCTGGTTCGAATCCGGAGGTTGATCTTGCGATAAAATTAAGGCCTCTATGGAATGATTATTTGAAACAGGGAAGTCTGGAAAACTCCGATTTTAAGGAAGCAGCTGAGGGACTGAATAATCTGCGAGTTCGCGCAGAACAAATGAAGTCGCTGAAACCTGAACCTGCAATCGGGCAGGAAGTCGAAGGGTCGAGTAACACCACTTAAGAATTTTAACGCAATCAAGTTTGAATGTAGTTTTATATATAGAGTAGCTGCACGGCATGAAAAAATATGTATTTCAATTTGAATCGGTGCTCAAAATGCGGCGTCATAAACGAAGTTTGTGTCGTCAGTTGTTGGGTGAGATTCTGCATACAGATCAACGGCTCGTGGAGCAGAAACAGAAATTAGAACAGTCAAGGAAAGAGCAGTTTCAGGAAATCAGATTGCGACAGGCGAAAGGTGTGGTTGATATCGATGGTGCAACCAGTCTGCGTTTCTATGCCGGGCAGTTGCAGGCTCAGATTCAAGCCGTGATAGCGAATCGTAAACTTGTGGAAAAACAGATCGTGCTTTGCAAACAGACTCTGGCACGTTCTGAACAAGATGTCAAAGCAATGGAAAAATTGTCTGACAAATACCGCGATCAGTTTCACTATGAGCAAAATCGAAAAGAATCGCTGGAGCTTGAAGAAACCTGGTCTGCGACTCAACAAACGGGAGTGGCAAGATGATTCGTTCTGTAGCCATAATGATTAGTGTTTTTTGTGTAGCGACGATTATCTCAGAAATGCTTGGTTTGGGTTTTTTGTGGTATCAGGGACACCTGAATTCAGATTCGATTCATGATATTCGAATGATTATGACAGGTCAGTCTTTGGATGATGTAGAAATTGTTGAAGAAGAGACAACATCACCTTCTCTTGACGAAGTCGCCCAGAACCGTGCGATACGTATTTTGGAACTGGCGTCTCGTGAAGACGAAATTGATATGCTGAAAAGTTCGATTACACAGTCATCAGATTCGTTGAAACAAGATCGTCTTGCTTTTGAGCAGGCTAAGAAAAAATACGAAGAAAATTTGTTACAACTCAAAAAAGAAAGTCAAACTGCCGCCACGAAAAAAACTCAGAGTGTGCTCGTTGCAATGTCTCCGGGTGATGCCGTGCAATATCTCATGGAGGTTTCCATCAAAGAAGATATTGATCTTTTAAAAGGTATGGATGGAAAGTTTATTGCCAAGATGTTAAAGGAATTCCTGGCAGCGCCAGATCCTCTGGCGATCAAGCGGGGCAAGGAAATTTTCAAAGAGATTTCTCAGGACCAACCTTTTCGTGGCATGTCGGATGAAACATTGGAACAGCTTACGGAAAACAATTGAGGTCTTCCCTGCAAGCCTAATACATTTTTTCGATAAAAATAGTCTATATTACGTATTCTTACGTAATGTCTCAGTACCGATTCTGACGAATATGATACTGGTGTAACAGTCGAAACCAACTGTGCTCTTTACTGCGCAGTTCTCTCTGAGAATGTCATTCGGCAGTATCCTTACTCGTATTTTATCCAGAGGTAATGAGAG
>NZ_CALEMX010000072.1 GCF_937910335.1 uncultured Gimesia sp.
TATTATTTCGAGCGCTCTCAATTAGATGGAGAGCGCATTCGTAGAGAAAGAGGCATTAGAACCGAAATGGTTCGGCATTCATTTCGTAGCCTGGATGCATGCAGATATTGATCAATAGTCCCAGTGCCAGGCAAGTGCTCAACATACTGGTGCCGCCGTAACTCATTAATGGAAGAGTCATGCCTGTGATGGGCATCAATCCGACGGTCATACCCGTATTAATAATGGTCTGTGAGGCCAGCAGTGTGACGATTCCCACTGCAACGAGTCTGCCAAATGGTTCTCGAGTCGCAGTAGCGATTTGTAAGCCTCGAATAAACAAAAAAGTAAAGACTGCTAATGCGAATAGGCAGCCCATGATGCCATAGCGTTCACCGACGAGGCAGAAGATAAAATCGGTGCGTCCTGCGGGGAGATGATAGGCGGCCGGGTCATCCACGGGCATGCCTGCGATTTCACTTCCCCAGATGCCACCCAGTGCGAGCATCTGTTTGGACTGGTATAGATGGTAGCCGTCCCCTTTGGGTAACTCTCCGCCGTCCTGTTGCGTGAATAACGCCACGATTCTCGATTTTTGTTCCGGGTTCATCTCCAGCCAAAGCAGGGGCAAAGTACAGATTCCGAGCATGAGGATCGTAATGAGGTGTCGCGGTCGTGCTCCTGCGGAAAACAGCATCGCGAACAGCATCGGAAAAAATAAGAGGGAGGTCCCCAGGTCGGGTTCACGTAGGATTAAAAAGACAGGAATGCAGGTCAAAATAAACGGAATGATGAGTCCTGGAATACGCCTGAAGTTTTTTCGGTACATCAGATAATGTGCTAATGCCAGGATGTAGGTGATTTTGGCCAGTTCTGATGGTTGAAATTTGAAAAAACCTAATGGTATCCAGCGCTGAGAACCATTCACTGCGGGAATAAAAAAGACGGCTACAAGAAATACCAGCGTGCCTAGAAACAGTGGATAACTGATGCCACGTAAATTTCGGTAAGGAACGAGTATCGTGCCGCACAGTGCCACGAGCGAGATGAAAATCCAGATACATTGTCTTTGAAAATATTGTCCCTGACCTGCCAGTTCGTCTCCGCGCGCAATTCCCGCCAGGCCGCATCCCATCAGTAGCAGGATACAACAGAGAATTGACCAGGGGATTCTGTGAAAGCCGGTATGAATCATACTTGTGTCTTAAAGGCATGGATTGGAGAAATTGATAGCGTTTTGTAACGGAAAATCAGTATTTGGGAAAGAGAAATCTTTTTTCTCGAAGTTCCCCGCTGCAGAATTCTTTTAGTGGTGTCAAACCGGGAGAAATCAGCTATTCTTTGGCTGAAGGAACCAAACCAGCATCGTATTTTGAACTTAATTCCATGTTGCATACCTTACGAAAAATCTGTTCAAAATATCCCGTTACCTCAGCTTATATCGCTGTGGCATTGGGATTATTTATCGCAGTTCAGATTTATCGAGTGAACAATTCATCCTATGGAGAAGAGGCGTTTGATGATGCGTTATGGAAACTGGGTGCCGTTCAACCCCTGGTTTTCGTACATGACCATCCCTTAATTAAAGAGGATGCCTATCCTACGGGAGGTCCCTTTGATTTATGGGCGGGGGAATGGTGGCGGATTTTGATTAGCGGGTTTTGATTAGCGGGTTTCATCATGGTGGTCTGTTGCATCTTGTGATGAATTGCCTTGCCATTGGTTATCTGGGTCGATTGATCGAACCTGTTTTTCGTTCCTGGCTCTATGCGGGCTTTCTGATCCTGGCGACGTTTATTTCTTTACTGCCGGAATATTATCTGGATCATTATCCAGTGGGGCTATCGGGGGGCGCCTGTGCGATGTTCGGCGTGCTGATCATGCTCAAGCGAATCAATCCCCAGATTGCAGAAGAATTTACCGAGCGCGAGATCACCTGGGGGATGGGATGGCTGGTGCTGTGTATCGTGTTAACGCAATTTGACATTCTGCATATTGCCAACGCGGCTCATTTTACGGGATTGTTTTATGGTTTGATCACGGGAGCCGTTTTAATCAATCGTTCGCGATTCGCGGGTATGATACGGGTTTCCTTTGTTCTTTCGCAGTTATTAATCATTCCTGCTACTTATTTAATTAGTCATCCTGTCTGGAATGGTAAATATTACTGGTATCTGGCGCGGCATGAAAAGAATCTTAATCAACGTATTGTCTATTTGCAGAAGGGGATCGAGCTATCTCCCGGCGAGCCAAAAATTGGTGCAGAACTGGCGTTAAGTTTTTACCAAACTGATGAAACGCCTTTTCGTTCCTGGGAAATTATTTTGAATTCTCTGAACAATAATCGTTCGTATGATAAAGGGGTACAAATTGCCCGGTTAATCTGGAAGCAGTTTCGTTCAGACGAGCAAAAAGAGAAAGCGGTAAAAATTGTGATGGACATTTTTGGCAGTGAATCTGATGCCTGGTTTGAGCGCCTGGATCTGAATCGAGCGACGATTGCTCAGGCGGATGTACCATTGCCAGGGAATCACCAGTCGACTGCTGAGGAAGGGTTGCTCTTTTTGCGCCAATCAGATGGTCAGACAAAGCCGATCAAGCCCAGCGATTTATTTGCACCTCCCGTCGATCCCGGTTCCCCACAAAGTGCCGTCGAGGGTGTCACTCTCTGACTCTTAAGCGTTACCGCTAAGATCGATACAATTGTTATTTTTGCTTTAAAAGTTCTGTGTGATTGTTGAATTTCATCAACACACACGAATCGAGTAAGTGATTTTTACTCAGCACGAGTGCTTGAACTACCCTGTCTATAGACAAATCTATTGTGATGCTGCGCTGTCAATGAGATTCAGGAATCTGACAATCTCTGATTCCTCTGGAAAACTGCGAGAAATGTTTTATCGATCTCGTTTGACACTACAAAACAGCATATGATATTTCATCATTCTCCCTGGTATTGATCTGTTTAATATGGCTACTGCTTTGGAAAACCAAAACGAATCTACAAATGAGAATCCTGTCGAAGATGACTCTGAGGACTTGATCCTGGTCGATCGCTTTCCTGAAGCGCTTCGCGTATCTCGATATACATTCTTCACGGTGTGTATTCTGTCTCTCGCTTTTTTGCTATTCAGCTCAATGCCCCTTTGGCATACCGATATCTGGGGGCATCTGGCATATGGGAAAATGATTTGGGAAACGGGAAGTATTCCGAATTTTGAACCTTTAGTCCCGCTTTCGTCAGGAATTCCCTTCATTGATACCGCCTGGCTGAGCCAGATAATTGGTTTTCAATCCTATCAGTTCTTTGGTGTGGCTGGGATCAAGTTTCTGTATGCGGCTGCGATTACCATGTGTATGGGATTGCTGCTTTACCGAGTTCATAAACGAACAGACAGTTTTCTCTGGGGTCTGGTTTGTGTGGCAGGCTTTTTGCTATGCGATTGGAAGCAGTTGGGAATTGTCCGACCGCAGTTGGCAGGATTACTCTGTTTTGTATTGCTGTTTACCGTTCTCAATGCGCGAAAGTGGCGGGGTTCTTATTGGTTTTTGATCACCGGACTCTTTGTTCTCTGGGCGAATCTGCATGGTTCGTTTCCCGTTGGCCTGGGGTTGATCGGCTGTTTTCTGGTCGGGCGTGCTATGGATGTGGGAAGAAAATCCGGTTCCTGGAAAGCGATGTTTAGAGACACTGTGACGCGACGCTATTTCTTACTGCTTGAGTTATCTGCGATTGCGGTGCTGGTGAATCCCTATGGTTTGCAATTATATACTGAAGTATTTGCTTTCTCAGCCAATGCGAATCTGTCTGAATTGATCGAGTGGAACCCATTGACGTTACGCATGTATCAGGGAAAGGCGGCTGCTTTATTGGGGTTAATGATTGTGATTGCCTGTCGGCTCTCTCCCCGGCGGATTTCTACTGCGGAGGTTCTGATTCTGGTTGGTCTGGGAACAGCGGCTCTCTGGAGCTCGCGAATGATTATCTGGTGGGCACCGGTTGCCGCTTATTATCTGGCGATCCATGGTGCGGCTATCTGGGGATATAAACTCAAGCGATGGACAGAGCAAAATGAAGAGGACGAAGTTCACTTTGCAGGGAAATGGTCGGTTGTTTCAGTAGGTGTGATCTGGATTTGTTTTGCGATTACTCCCATCGGATCGCAAATTCTGCATGGGAAGCAGGTTGATTTTGAGAAAAGTGTTTCGGGGTCAACACCCATCGGTGCAGTGAACTATCTAAAAGAAAAGAAGATTGAAGGTCAGCTTTTTAATTCGATGGAACTCGGCGACTATCTGGTATGGGAAGGTCCTGCGCAGGCCTCCGTATTTACGAATTCTCATGTGCATTTGCTGCCACGAGAAGTGTGGAATCATTATTTACGTATTGTCAATCTGGGTAGTGATGGAGATGAACTGTTAGAGCGATACGGAGTCAACACAATCGTGTTGGATTTGCCTCGTCGAAACAATCTGTTACGTCGGCTGGAACGTGATGGAGAATGGCGCGTGGGATATAAAGACGGTCGTTCGGTAGTTCTTTTAAGAAACAAGCCCATTCAGTAATCAGAATCTGTCGTTAAGCAGGTCAAAGAAATTATAGTAATCTAATAATCGAGATGCGATATGAAGTCACATAAATTGTCATTGAAAACTGTGGTCATAGTACAAGTTCTGGTAGTGGTCGCTTTTTGTGGCGCTTACACACTGGGTTCGAGAGAGTCTCAGCAGGAATTTAATGATGTATTTCTGATGCAGCAATCGTTTCCGGAAATCAAAATTGATCGCAAAATTCCATTACGTGTAGAACCGTTTTATAATGATTCGTCTGTTGTGACTGATGAAGAATTGGCGGCAGTCCTCAAACAGGTTCGGCCAAAATTTCCGAGGAAGCATCTGAAGCCGAATCATGTAGAGCATGCACTGCGTACATGGAGTATTCATTCAACGTTTCAAGATCCGAATGTTGTTTCGGGTGTCGAAATGAAAGATTTTCTAGTTGACCACGGCCGTTTTCTTGCTTCATGGGGTGGTGAGGCTTCGCCGCTGTTAATAGATGAACCAGGTGGAATTTCCATTCGCTGGGGTAGCCAGGCAGGTGGTTCGGTGCATCATGATCACTGGCTGGCTTCGTTGACGGAAGCCGGGATTCCACTGGATGATCCAGTTTTTGCTCCATCACGACGAGATATGGATATTAACGATGTCATTCAACAGTCATTGCGTGACTTTCGGTTGGATGAGCGGGAAGTGGAGTGGTCTGCAATGGCCTTTGGTCTTTGGATTCCTCCTGTGAAACAATGGAAGACGACTGATGGTCGTGCTGTCTCATTTGATCAGATTGCGCTGCGGTTACTGCGAGGACATAAGCGGTTTGGAGTCTGTGTGGGGACGCACCGTGTTTATTCATTGATGTTGCTGATTCGTCTGGATGATGAATTTGATATTTTATCTGACCAGGTCAGAGCACAGGCGTATGCATATCTGGAACGAGTGCGTGATTTAATCAGCGTTTGTCAGTTTGAGGATGGCCATTGGCCGGCGAACTGGATGGATGGAAAAACTGCTTTGACAGATCCCCAGGAAATTCCCGATTATAAAAATGTAATTGCAACGGGACATCATTTGGAATGGTTGGCGATTGCCCCGAAGGAATTACATCCGCCTCATGAGCAAATTGTGAAGGCTGCCAAATGGGTGATTAAAAATACCACCACACATACGGAAGCAGAGATTCTGCAGAAATATACGTTTTACAGCCATGTGGGAAATGCATTAGCACTTTGGCGCAATACTCACGCCGCCACATTCTGGTCGGAATGGCAGAAAACTCATCCTTATATTCCCGAGGCAGTTGATTCTTCGAATGCCATCGAAGCCCGTAAGCCAACGTTATAGCCTGTGTCCAGGATTACTGCAGCGTCTCCAAGACCATTTGAAACGAGAATAATAGAGTGCAAGGCGCTGTGTTAAACGGTATGCTCTCTAACGACCGGGAATCAGGAACGTTCGTCTATTTACCACCAACCACTGTAAAAGATGCTTTCGAATCAGCGGGTTTGAAGAATTCTGCCTGAATGCCTCTATCGTTTCGATTTTCCAGATCGACCAGCAGTGTCAGTTTATGAAGCCCTTTTTCAAGAGGAAACTGATTCTCGAGTTTAGACTCTAAAGCGTGTGCATCAATCCAGATTTTTGTATCTGCTGCAGAATTGATACGAAAACCGACTGATCCTGATTCGGTTACATTGATTTCTGCCTGAAGCAGTAGTTTAGAATTTGTGGCTAAACTGTTTAATTCTTCGAAGGGAAGTAATCCTGCGGCCATTGCATATTGTGGAGTCCACTCAGTACCCGAAGCACGAAGTACATGTTCTTCAAAGAGTTCTTCGTCAGGATGCTCGTTTGATAAAATCAGTTCTGGAATATTTTTCATTAATAACCAGCGTTGAATTGTTGGTTTGGAACGAACGGCGTAACTGCCCGGTTTTCCGAGAACAGAGAGATACTTGACGATATCAACCAGTTCATCTCTGGTAAGAAACTTTGTTAATCCTTGAGGCATCAATGAGCCTCCTTCTGCTTCATCATCAATGTCATCGACGGGGATCACGATTTGTTTACCGTTGGCGTCTTTTAGAATAATCCGTTCCTCATTTCGGTCGACGATAATACCTCGAACGATTGTTCCTTCCGAGGTGATGATCATATAAGTCTGATAGGCTTCTTTGACTGCCTGGTTCGGATAGAGTATCGAACGTAGGAGATAATCAACGGGAGAGCTGGCGCCGATGGGACTCAAATCTGGTCCCACTTCACCACCCGCTTTACTGACAGCATGGCATTTCATGCAACTGAGATCGGAACGACGGAAAATCTTTTCTCCGCGTTCGGGATCACCTTTTGAGATGACATCTACAACGAGCTGTTTAAATTCAGATTCTGTGAGTTTCTTTTCTGCTCCCGCCATGCCGGCCGCTTTACTGAGTGCATCACTTAATGATTTATCGCTACGTCCGACAGAATACATATATCGCAGGAGTTTTTTTGCGACGTCTTCTGAGATTTTTTGGGAATTGATCGCTGATGCAAATTGATCCGCGGCACCCTGTTTGTCTAGAATCGCGGCTATCAAAGGAGTGGGGTCTCCCGATTCATTCGATGTTAAAATTTTGAGACCTGCATCAATGGCTTGATTTAGATCGAGAGAAACTAGAGCAGCCGCTCCCAGATAACGAATTTCATTCGGAGAGTGATCGCGAGTGAGTTCCTGCATGGCCTTTATGCTTTCCGGGCCTCCGATGGAAACAAGGGCATCTATGGCGGCTATTCGCAGTTTGTTATTTGTGGTTTTGGATAAAGCTAATTCCTGGAGCTGTTCCGCTGCGGAGGGGACTTTCCATAAACCGGCCAGTTCGACTGCTGTCTGATTGAGAGGGGGCTTTTGATCGATGAGAGCAGCGATTCCATTGAGTGAACCTGCCGGAACGATTTTTCGATTCTGGAATGATTCTTTCAAAGAAAGCAGTGACTTTTCTTTCATTTCACCTTTGAGCTTGTCTGTTATTATTTGCTCCCAGATATATCCCAGATCGTCTTGATTTCCTTTGCGGCAGATCAGTTCAATAATGGTTCCCTGTCTTTGAGCCGGAATACGCCCACTCTTCAACAATTTCATTAAGGGCGCTACACTGCTGCTCTGAGATTGAGCGAACGTTGATTCCACAGATCCATGACAGAAAAATAATGCTATTCCCGACAGAAGCAGGGTTGAAATATAACTTACCGGAATTCTCATTTTAGAAATCACTCTGCAATAAGGTTTTTGACAGTCAATTAAATCGTGCGGCAGTTTTCAGATGAATGACTGCAATGCAAATTGAAGGTGCCCAGGGACGCAAGAGGTTCTCTTCCCTGGGCAATATATTGTAGACGCTTCAGGGCAAACTCGAAAATTATTCGGCTTCCATTCTTTTTTCGAGAGTGTCCATGGTCTCTTTTAAAGTGTACTCAAGATAATAGTCTTGTGGATGAATCAGTGATTCCACGGCAATCTCAAGCGCTTTGGGATCGTGATAAAAGCTGAGCGCTCGAATTGCTTCCAGCCTGACTCTGGGATTGTCATCATTCACCTGGACTTGCAGTAAATCGAGTGAGTTGTTGACCCGATCACGCCAGTAGCATAAGACACGCGTTGCTGCCGCCCGTGCTTTGGGTTCTGGTGAACGCAGCATTTTTTTCAGAAATACAGTATCAACAACATCCAGATTCTGATGAACCCATAATGCTTCGAGCAGATTGTGCTGATAATCCTGATCTTTGGTATCGAGTGCAGCTACCCATTTGTTAACCGCAGAGATGACTTTTTCAGTATTTCGAATTCGCAGTTCGCGACGAACGCGATAGCGAACGCGATCTTCGTAAGTTTTTAGCAGGTCCAGCAGTTCGGGGATCGAGGCTTTCGCAAGATCAGGACTCTTTAATAACGGTTTCTTGTTGTAAGTGACACGCCAGATACGACCATGCTGAGCGTCACGATTGGGGTCTCGGATTGAGTGTTGCATATGACCTACGAGTGGGTTAAACCAGTCAATCAGGTACAGTGCACCGTCAGGGCCAAACTGCAAATCAACAGGTCGAAAGTTTGTGTCCGTCGATTTGACAAGTGGCTCAACCGGATCCGCGGCGAAGCCCGAGCCATCTTCTTTCATTTTGTACTGCAGCACGCCATGAAAACCGATGCAGTTATTTAGCAGATAATTCCCTTGCATTTCATCCGGAAATTGACGACTGGAAACGAATTCACAACCGGCAGTGGGACGCCATTGTTTTTTCAGGAATTGTTTCATCCCGGCGTGTTTGCGCGGGTAGTCCAGATCGCCGGAGTAAGCGGTGCCGTAATAGTTAGCCCCTCCGGAGGCATCGGCGACAAAATTCTGTCCCCAACGATCAAATACATGTCCCCAGGGGTTGGCGTAGCTGTATGAAACAAAAATATCAAACTTTTCTGTTCGTGGTTCATAGCGAAAGATGCCGGCATTTTTAAGACGCCTCGGTCCATAAGGCGTTTCGACCTGCGAATGATGGAACGTGCCTTCCTGAAAGTACAGGTCTCCGCCGGGACCCCATGTAAAAGCACTGATGGAGTGATGAGAGTCGGCTGAATCAAACCCGTGTAAAACGATTTCTTTATAGTCGGCGTGGTCGTCACCGTCGGTGTCTTTCAGGAAGACGATGTTCGGTTGTTGAGCAACATAAGCACCGCCGTCTCCCAGTTCAATTCCGGTTGGCAGGTGAAGCCCATTTGCAAATATCGTTTGTTTATCTGCCCGACCATCTCCATTAGTATCTTCAAAAATCAAAACTTTATCATCGACATTTTTTCCGGGTAGATATTGCGGGTAGGATTCCATGGTGCAAACCCAGAGTCGCCCTTTGTTATCAAAAGCGAATTGGACTGGATTCTGTAACTCCGGGAATTCGACTTCGGATGCGAACAGGTTAATTTCAAATCCGGGGGGTAATTCGAATTTATTTTGTGATTCCTGAGGTGAAGTAATCTTGATTGAAGAAAGATCTTTTACATTCGTTTTAATGTCAACAAAGTCACCCGTCTGACTGTCATCAATTTTTGTCGGAACCGTTTTACCCTGAGCAACAGCCCAGATTCGCTGGTCGCGATTTTGAATCATTTTGCGTAGCTTCGCAAATTCGGCTGGGAAGTTGACCACTCCAAAAGGTGCTTTCCTGCCGCCATAAATATAGTAACCGTTGACGGCTCGATAGTCGTACCAGAATTGCAGATTCTTTTCCAAAACTTCCGCTCGCAGTTTTTTTATGTCAACAGTGGAGCCCGATTTGATACGTGGTCCAAATAACGCCACATCTATGGCAGGGGCAAGCTGCTGGTATCCGTAATCGGTCAGATGTATTCCGTTAAATGTCAACGGATGTTTTCCGTTATTCATCAATTTGTTGCTGGGAGTAAACAGATCCACAAACAATACGTTTTTCTCGTTCGCGATTTTCTGCATGGCAGCAGTATAAAGTTCAATGCGTTTATTGTTTTCTTTGCAATCAGTTAATCCATGTCGGTTCAGGTTTTCATTGGCGATGGGTGAGAAAAGAACCAGACGCGGGTTGGTCTTTCCGTTGTATTTTGCCTGAAGTGTCGTGTCGATAAATTTGTTTAAGTCTGCTTCGAATTTTGCGAGCCCTTTTTTTCCAGCAAAAGACTCGTTAAATCCAAAGCAGGCAATGATGACATCTGCCTTATGGTCTTCCAGGTTATGGCCGTGATCCTGAAAATCTTTTGAACGCGGACGCAAAGTGAGTTCATCAGCAGACCAGCCAAGATTTCGAACAACAAGTTGCTTGTCAGGAAAACGACTATGGAGCAGGGTTTCAAAATACCCGGCATTCTGCATACGTTCTGCAAATGTATTTCCGATGAAAACCACATGATCTTGGGGATTCAATTTCAGGTACTGCTGATCTGCTTGAACTTCGCGGTTTGAAAGAATCAAGATCGTTGCAGAGATCAGGCATAAGCCAATTTTTAGAAAATTCTTCACTGCAGTGGGCTTTCTATCTTTGAACAAAACAGGTGGGAGACCCGGAAAGTATGTTTTCCGAGTCAAATGAGTAGGAATGAGTTTTTGGGATATCGAATCTAGCTTCAATTCTGTAGCATATGTTAACCTGTGTCAAATCAAACTCGACAGTTGTAGAAGCTTGTTTATTTGTTTGAACATTTGAAACGTATCTGGGAGAGAATTTGAATGGAATCAAATTTAAGATCATCCAGGGGGAAGATAAATCAGTTCCGTATTGATTCTACGTCAAAAGTGAAATATTCACCAACAGAATCCTACCCTCAGACCACTGATATTGCATCTATTAAATTAATAATCGAAAGTATTCCCTCTGGTGCAGTTTTATGTACTGAAGAAATGCTCTTTATTAACGAGAGGGCAGATGAGTTATTGGGGGGCTCTGAGCATAACTCGGAGATCTTTGAGGAAAATCTCAAACAGTTATTTGAACTGAAAACCAGTTTCGCTTCAGAATTAAATTCAACAGATCGTTCCAGAGAGGCAGAAATCTGGTTTAAACGCAATGATAATAATAAGCGTTTGCATCTCTGTGAAGTCACACTGCCGAATGAAACAGGGCAAGAACTCTGGCTGATTAATGATATTACCGGTCAACGACAAAACGAACGTTTATTGCATTCACTTTCAAGTGCGACAAGTGGGGTTACCGGCACTCAATTTTTCAAACGTCTGGTAAAAGAGTTAGCAGATGCTTTAAGATTGAAATGTGTCTTTCTGGTGCAACATCGGTTGTTTGATGAGGAAGTCCGAACTTGCCAGACCTTAGGTGCTTGTCTTAACGGCGAACTGATTCCTGACTTTGAATATGAAGTTTCCGGTTCGCCATGTGAACATGCCGTAAATCATGAAGCATTCGTTATTCATAATGAGGTCGCGGCTCTCTATCCAGAAGATCAGTTCTTAGTCGACCATCAAATTGAATCCTATTTCAGTGTTCCGATGATTAATCGGAATGGCGAGATTCAGGGACACCTGGTTTTGCTGGGTGATCGTCCTATCTATGATAATCTGTGTGAAATTCCGGCCATAAAAAACTATACGTTTCGAGCAGCTACAGAATTAAGTCGTGAACAGTCTGAGAAGAAGTTACAGGAGAGTGAACTCCGAATCACGATGGCCGCCCGTGGTTCTGATATGGGATTTTGGGATTATGATATTCTCACAGAGAAAGTCAAATATGATGATCGCTGGTATTCCATGCTGGGCTATGAACCCAATGAATTTTCAGCCACTTTCAGTGCATGGAAAAATCTGATACATCCAGACGATTTAGCACTCACATTAAAATTGTTGGATGATTATATCACTGGCAAAAATTCTTCATACGAAGCAGAAGTCCGTATGAAGAAAAAGGATGGCAACTGGAAGTGGATCTTAACAAGAGGCAAGTTTTCGACATTTAGCCCTCAGGCTGCTCCCTTGCAACTCATCGGTACTCACATTGATATTGATGATTTGAAACGATCGCAACAAATTCGGCTGGAGAATGAAGCCCGATTGCGAATTATTATGGATCAGATTCCAGCGATTCTCTGGACCACCGATTGTGAAAACCAATATACATCTCTTGTGGGTGCAGGCTTGAATCAATTGGGGATTCAGCCCAATGAAATTGTGGGGCGGGCGTTTTATGATTTTCATGATGCCCAAGATGCTTCAATCAATATGACTGCGATGCATGAGCGGACCTTAAAAGGAGAATCGGTCCGGTTTGAGCAACAATTGCAAAATTCGATTATGGATATTCATATTGAACCATTGCGAAATACGACCGATGAAATCATTGGTTGTATTGGACTGGCCATTGATGTGACTGCACGTAAGAAAACCGTTGAGCAATTAAATCGACAACGCATTTTACTGCAGACCATTTTTCATTCTGTGACTGATGCCATGGTTGTGACTGACCGCAGTCACAATATTGTGATGTGTAATGAATCAATTCAAATCTATTTTCGTTGCAAAGAAGCAGACCTGCTGGGCCGACCTATTCGTGAGATCGTTACTTCAAGTGATCGATATGAGGATGAATTTTTAAGAGTTTCTTATCCCAATTCGCGTGTCTTGAAACCATTCATCATGGAATATATCAGAGCCGACGGTACTCTATTTCAGGGTGAAACCATCGTGACTCCGTTGCGTCGTTCTGATAATCAAATCACTGGTTATATTCAGGTGATTCGTGATATTACCGATCGGATTCAAATTGAAGAGGAAAAAGATCAGCTACACGCTCAAATGTTACACGCTCAGAAACTGGAGAGTCTTGGAGTTCTAGCAGGCGGTGTGGCACATGATTTCAACAATTTATTGCTGGCGATTCTAGGAAATACCGATTTGGCGTTATTGGAATTAAAAGACGATTCGCCAGTCATTCAAAATGTACGAAATATTGAAATCGCGGCGCGGCACGCGGCGAAAATCTGTGAACGTTTGCTGGCATATTCCGGACGACGGACCTTTGCTTCCAGTACATTCAATCTGAATCAAATATTTCAGGAAACCATCGAGATTCTGAAAACAATCGTCTCTCCCAATGCGCATATTGAAATGGATTTGTCTAAAGAAAATCTATTAATTCATGGCGATTCCGGACAGATTGAACAAGTGGTGCTAAATTTACTGACGAATGCTTCTGAAGCGGTTCAAAGTCAGAGTAAAGCAGGGCATATCAAGGTGCGAACGGGAGTCATGGATCTGAAAGAAGAGGATTGTGCCAGCTATTATTTTTGCGAGAATATCAAAATTGGCAAATTCGTCTTCTTTGAAATAGAGGATGACGGGATTGGGATGGACGAGGACTGTCAGTTTAAAATGTTCGATCCCTTTTTTACAACAAAATTTACGGGTCGGGGGCTTGGTCTGGCTGGAGTATCGGGGATCATTCGCGGGCATCATGGCGGGCTTTGGGTGCAGTCAGCCGTTGATCAGGGATCTTGTTTTCGCGTCATATTACCATTCGAGTCAGATTTGGAAGCGGATTCAAATACTGATAGTAGTGTTGAGACACTGGTACCTGCCGATGTGGGTTATATATTAGTGATTGATGATGACAAAGCGGTCTGTAATGTGGTTGACAATATTTTAAAACGTTTTGGTTATTCTGTATTGATAGCAAATTCCGGCAGAGAAGGCATCGAAATCTTTGAACAGAATCGTGATTCAATCAGTGCTGTTTTACTGGATATTACGATGCCGGGAATGAGCGGTATGGAAACGCTCAAAATACTCAATTCAAAGGGCATTCATGTTCCCGTGATCTTAACCAGTGGACTGAGTGAAAAAGACTTCGTCAGCCAGATACCGAAGTCGGGTGAGACTCTTTTTTTGAAGAAGCCCTATAAAACACAAAAACTGATTAATGTCATCAGTAAATCAATCTTGCAGTATCAAAATCAGAATGAGGAATCGACGAACTAAACAGAATTTCGTTTATTGAAAAATAAACTGTTTCAGAATTTCTGCATACTGATTAAATAGAATCGCCATAATTAGAAACAGAGCTGCTACAAAATCAGCCTTTCCAAAGTGATCCGCTCTTCCATGTGATCGAATAAATTCTAAAATCGCTCCGGTCGGGCAACCATAATGGCAGTACGCTTGTGGGACGAACAACGATGCCATTAGGCCAGTGATCGCAATACAAATCGAGAGTACGCCGGCTGATGTCAGCAGATAAGCATCAAATGCTTCGAGTTCGGCCAGATCGATGGGGAGATCTAAAAAAATAATGATGAGAATCAGGCAGATCAAGAATCCCGGAATCCAGCGGAGCGCTCTTTTGACATCAGCCCTGATTTTCCACTTGCGTTTCGCAGGAACAAATTTTCCTAGTAATTCCTGTGCGGTACCATGTGGGCAGAGACTTTGGCAGTAAATATTTCTACGGGTTGTCCAGGGAATCAGAAATGCGCATGCCGCCAAAACAACCAGGCCAAAGAATTGGCGCCAGGGAATGGTATATCTGGCCCAACCAGCAAAGAGTGATTCCGCGAGCAGATCACCACTCAGAAATCCCAAGTAGATGAGAGCGGAAAGTTTAAAAAGATTCCGTAACCAGTGATATTGTTTGAGGCGAGTGAAGGTGATCAGGCATGCTGCGAAGCAGAAGAAAATCAGCAATCCGTCTGCAGGTTGAAGATTAAATGGTTGCATGTCAGTTATTTTTTTGTGGGAATGCTGAATGCGAAATGCAATGGCATGCGCAATACCCATGCTGGTCATAGTTGCTCCTGAGACGCCTTCAATGTCACCCTGTGTCAGATCCAAAATGACTAAATCATCCCACGAATACTGTTTCCACCGATTCATGTAATACTGATTCTTGCGTACATCTTTGACATGCGAAGTGGTATCACCACTGCGGCGAATTGACAGACCTGCTATTTTTCCAGTGGCCTGTTCAAAAACAAGCAGGGTATCAGTAGGACCACAGTAACCTATGATCTCATCTGAAATGGGAGAAGTGCGAACTGCATATCCAATGGTCTGCTGGTTTTGATCAAGAATGAAAAGCCCCATGCGTTCAGAGTGATCTACACGGAGTGCTTCGGCTTCTGGCAGAATGGATTTGACTTCGTGTAATTCGATGGGGAACTCTCCCTGTACACGGACACGCACGTAATAATCTTTGATTAGACAGACGATGAGGACCAAAACCGTCATTCGATAGAATTTCAAAGCGAGAGATCGGAGAGAACTCGCCGGGCGGGGTGATTTGTGAGGTAGAGAAGCTAGCGGTAGCTCTGTCATCCTTCTCTCGTCGAATAAAACAAAGATCGCTTTGCTCAGGTTCAGTTAGATCTTTTGATACGTGCTTCAAGCAGTAGCAGTAAGTCCGTGTTTTTGGAAATGTATAATTACTGATTATTCAATTGGAAGAACCTGGATCGCATCAGCATGCACATTACCATCGACACCGGAGTTTGACATGATAACTTTAATGGGTTGGTTTTTCTCAAATTGAAATGCACCCAGTGAAATAAACCCATTTTTTAACGGAGGTTTAATTTGTTGATTGATTTTAACCGTTTTAGTTTCCTGTGATGAGCGAATTGTTACCGGCGTATTGCTGGCGCGATTTTTATGATGGCCATAAGCCAGTCGGACCTCATACTTTCCTGATTGTTTCACCTGAAACTTAAAGTGAATTTCAGCTTTCGGGCCTTTCCCGTGGTAGACGTAATGATTGCCAATGTAGCCTTTCAGACCTTCTCCCTTCGTCCATTTTCCAATGAACTGGACATCATTGTGTTCATCGTCAATTACCAGGCCGGGGAGCGTAGCTGGATCGATATAGGCACCGATGACAGGGGGAAGTG
>NZ_CALEMX010000073.1 GCF_937910335.1 uncultured Gimesia sp.
GTACAGTCAGAGAAGAACCCTCGCCCTTCGCTTCAAACATCAGAACATTTCCCTGTGGTTTAGAAAAGGTCTCGGAGGTGCTATTTTCCGGCAATGCTCGAATTTCAAGGTTTTGATAGTCGCGCACCAGCGTAAATGTGAGATTTCCCAGTTTTTGTGGGGGTGAGTTCCGAAACGCTTTCATTATTTGCTTGATTTGTTCATTTCCCTGTGATCCTTTGCAGGTTTTGGAAACTTGTCCTTCCAGATGATATCCATGCTCGAGATAGAGTTCATCCAGAAGGTTCAGCAATGTTTTCCCCTCACTTTTCAATTCCGCCGCCAGTTCACAAGCCCAGAGTGCGGCAATGGCTGCATCTTTGTCGCGACAATAGGTGCCAGAAAGATATCCCAGGGACTCTTCTGTGCCGAAGACAAAATCCTCCGGACCTTGTTCGTCCATCGTTTCTGCGATGTACTTAAACCCTACCAGGAGGTTATTGATAATCCGAACGTTCGCTTTCCGTGAAATTTCAGCGATTAGAGGAGTCGTTACAATCGTTTCCACGACATAATGCCTGGGAGTCAGCGTCCCCTTTTCCCGACGCTTATAGAGAACATAATGGGCCAGTAAAGCACCGACCTGATTCCCTGTAAGATGAATAAACTCGCCCGAATCGTTTTTAACACAGACACCCATCCGGTCAGCATCAGGGTCGCTGGCCAAAATGATTTCTGCACCAGTTTCTTTCGCCAGCGCGATGGCGGGTTGATAGACTTCCGTGCGTTCCGGGTTTGGCAGATGATCGGGAACATTGGGAAATTCCCCATTTTGTTCGCATTGGGGCTCAAAACGCTGAACCTGGTCAAACCCTGCCTGTTTCAAAACATGATAAACAGAAGTCTCTCCTACACCATGCAGTGGAGTAAACAGCCCGTTCAAATCTCTACAGGTGGAATGGCTGTGTGCCGTAACAGAATTACGATATTCGCTGGCAACATCCTCATCAATGAGTTGAATTAAACCCTGTTCGACAGCTTCATCAAAACCGATCGTGGGAATGTCAGTCGCTTGATAAACTTCATCAATGATACCTTGATCGTGAGGCGGCAGAACCTGTCCCCCGGTTGACCAGTAGGCTTTAAAACCATTGTCTGAGGGAGGATTATGTGAAGCGGTAATCATGGCTCCGACATCGCAGCCCAGATGCCTGACAGCAAAAGAGAGTTCGGGTGTAGAACGTGGTATTTTGAAGAAGTAAACGGTCAGACCATGGGCGGCCATTACTGAGGCAGCAATTTGGGCAAATTTTTCTGAATTGATCCGTGAATCATAGGCGATGGCAGCTTTACCCGATGAGGTATCTGCAAATTTTTTGAAGTAGGCAGCCAATCCATGAGCCGATTCCGCAATCGTTCTTTCATTTATTGTGGCGGACCCGAACTCGCTCATCAATCCACGTCGGCCACCCGTTCCGAAGGGAATCACTTCCCAGAAGTAAGTATCCAACGTTTCGAATTCTTTCGCATCCAATAGCGCGAGAATTGATTGCTGATAACAGGCATACTGAGGTTCAGTAAGCCATTTCTGCAAATTCGTGAAGGCGGACTCAGAAAGTTGGTTTTCCCTGACAGCAGTGCGGGCGATTTCAATTTTCTGCTGATAATCTGATGAGGGAGATGGTTGATTCATCCTGTGTGTATTTCCGGGTTCGAGATCGCTGAGCTTATTTTTTACTTAACTTTTCGCTTTTTATTTAGTCCATGTTCATTTTTGGTACATATGAATCCCATTGAGAGCAATCTCCGGGTTGCGTCTCGTATCAGGAAGCGGGTGTCCTTCCAATGAAACTCTGATGGTGAATAAGATTGTAGAGTGAATTTACCTGAGAGCCAAGCCTCACGCGAATTCCTTTTCTCCAAGCGGAAAAGCGATGAAAGCAGGAGTTCCCTCTGGAATGGGATCTGTATCAGAAAGTGAACACTGAACCGGAATCTGATTCCATTCATGCTGCACATCGGAGAGAGTCTCTCACACTCATGAAGCAGACGGGCCTTGCGCAGAGAGTGATTTTTGCCCGCAAATGAGCAAGTTCGTTCATTAAGACTTTGCCTGTTTTTAGTTTCCCACCAATCAAGTCCTTGATTCCCTATAACATCAATGGCAGAATAGGTGGATTAAGCTTGTCGGTGACAGCCTGTAAATATGAAGATTCAATTGGGAGTCGTCTGTAACCAAAAGGGAATTCTCCTGTTTTGTTTATTGATTCTCCTGATTCCACTCTTGTGTTCCAATACATGATGAACCTGCTTGGACAATGAAAATAAGGTATTACTATGAAGTTTATTGAAGGTCTTACTGTTGGCGTTGATTTGGGAACGACGTATTCAGCGATAGCACAACTGGACAAGGATGGTCAACCAATCTCCCTGAAGAATTCTGATGGGCGAGCGATTACCCCTTCTGTTGTTTTACTGGGAGAGGAAGGTCGCGTTGTTGTAGGTCCCTCTTTTGAAAGAACGGCAATTGAGGATGATCCCTCTCGTATCGTCGAAGCAATCAAAAGGCATATGGGAGATGATAATTTTTATGTTGTCTACCAGGAAAAAAAGCTGACATCCGAATTCCTTTCTGCTTTGATTCTGAAAAAGATGAAGCAGGATGCTGAAAAGGAAATTGGGCCTATCGCCAATGCTGTCATCACAGTCCCCTATTATTTCAATGATGTACGCCGAAAAGCGACTCAGGATGCTGGTCGAATTGCCGGCCTGAATGTAATCGATATCATCAATGAACCTACAGCAGCTACATTAGCTTACGCCTGGAAGCGGGATGAGTTAGGAAATCCTGATGCGATGCCCGACGGCGAACGAACGATTCTAGTGTATGACCTGGGTGGCGGTACATTTGACGTAACGGTCGTTCGTTATTCTCCCACTCAATTCCGCGTGCTGGCAACTGACGGTGACGTGATGCTGGGGGGGCTCGATTGGAGCCAACGCATTGTTGACCATGTTGCAGAACAATTTCAAAAGAAATTTGGCAGTGACCCACGGGAAGATCCTGTGACATTGCGGACCTGTGTGCAGGAATGTGAAGATGCAAAACGTGAGTTGAGCCATAAAGCGCAGACTCCCGTCTCGATTTATCACAAAGGTAACACATTAACGGTAGCATTGACGCGTGGTGACTTCGAGCGGATGACAGCAGATTTACTGCAAAGAACCCGTGACACAACCGAATTAGTAATGCAACAGGCGGGAGTTCAAAAAGGCCAACTGGACGATGTGGTGCTGGTAGGTGGATCGACATTGATGCCCGTTGTGGAAGAAATGCTGAAGAATGTCTGCGGGAGTGAACCTTCACGAACGATGAACCCCGAAGAAGCAGTTGCCCAGGGAGCAGCCATTCACGCGGCTATTCTTGAAGCTCGGGAAACCGGTGGTGAAAGCCGCATGGCCCAGACAGTCATCAAGAGATTACGCAGCGTCAGCACTTCCGATGTGAACTCTCACTCGCTGGGTGTGAAAATCACTGATCCCAATAATTCATCCCGAAAAATTAATCATATCATGATTAAGCGGAATACACAGATACCGGCGAGTGTCAGCCAAAAATTTGTGACCACGACAGATAATCAGCAGAGAATTCATGTCATCATTCTCGAAGGGGAAGCCAGTGATCCGGATGCCTGTTCAACGATTGGTGATTTCCGAATTCTCAACTTACCTCCAAATTTACCAAAGGGTTCACCGGTGGAGGTAACGTATCGTTACGATGCCAACGGTCGAATTCATGCTTCGGCACGGGAATTGACTGGTAATAATGAATCTGCAACTGAAATTGTTCGCGATTCCGGTTTGGATACGGATGGCGTTGATCGATTCGAACTCTTAGCCAATGATTACGTGGTAGAGTAACGACCCGTCCAACCACGGTCCATTACGTCTCAAGAACGAGACTTTGAATATTGATCTGAAATCGCGTCAAACTGAAATAGAACACATTGTTTTTGATCCAAGAGCAAGGAGTCCTCTGAGGTGGCATTAGATGTCTATAAGGATTGGCTGGGAATACCTGAAGGGGATCGCCCTCCTCATCATTACGACTTACTGAGATTAGTACAATTCGAAGATGATGAAGAGAAAGTTCGTGCACACTATAAGAAATTGAATTCGCACGTTCGTAAATATGCAGCCGGGAAATATTCTCTTCAATCCCAGGATTTGCTGAATGAATTAGCAAAAGCCATGCTCTGCCTGACAGACCCCGAGCGTAAGAGGGAATATGACGAGAGTCTGGGACGCGAATTTGATGACGATCAAGGAACAGGTGCGCAATCAGTCGAAGATATCCTGGTCGAACTGGGACATATTGATAAAGCTCAGGCTGCTGAGTTAGTTGATTTTGCGGAGAAACGTGGTCTGTCGATTCGCGATGCTGCAGTACAAATGCGACTGACTGATGCGGAAACCGCGACGCAGGCCCTCGCTCGTTCACAGGGCGTACCTTATATTGATTTGGAGGAAACGTTTCCTGATGACGAAATTTTAGATCTGATGCCTCAGCAGGTTGCCAAACGAAATACAATCCTGCCTTTATTCATCGATAATGACGTATTACTGGTCGCATGCGCCGATCAGCCGACTCACGAACTTGAAGATGAACTTCGCATGCGTTATCAGGTTCCCTCTCGTTGGGTGCTGGCAACCCCACGCTCTATCAGCCAGGGGATCGTAAACTATTATGCTGCAGCAGCAAATCGCAACGAAGAGAGCGATCAGGAGACATCATCGACCGCCGCTCAGAGCTCTGACAGTAAGTCTTCAAAAAAACCAAAGCCTGAGAAAAAAGTTGAAAAAACAAAACCCTCCAAAAAAAGAGGGAGCGAATTCTCGCCTGACGAATTAAAAGAAAAGAAACAGATGGCATTCATCTTTTGTGGATGGGCCTTTTGTGGATCGATTTTAATTGATCAATTTCTTCTGAAAAGCTATGTCTTTCCACAAACATGGCCCTGGCATTTTATGTTGACGACAATCAGTGTTCCCCTCATCGCCTTTTATTTATTGACTGGAATGTGGAAAAAGTAAATTCGATTTCATCACTATTTTCCATACATGTGGCATAATCACTACAGCGTTAATGAGTTTCAGAGCTCCTTGCATCTAAGACGTTCATCCCTGAATCCTTTCGAACAGCATTCCGATAATATGCTATGTTTACGAGGGAATGAACCGCATCTATAAATGATGTTTTTCTATTCTCTGCCTGTCTCGCTTCCATTGCATTGGAATCTAAAACGACCGGGAGTCTCTGATGGCGATTTCATCTGTTACGTCTGCAATGAATACTGCACTATCGAGCATAGACCGCGTCAGTCAACGTGTCGAAGAGATTGCCGGCAATGTTGCTTCAGGAATTGAGAGCGAAGCGGGAGTGGAAAGTCATTTGATCAACAGCGGGATTCTGGATCTGCCATTATTGAAACAACAGGCACTCGCCAATGTGAAAGTGTTTGAGACAGCAGAAAGCCTGTTGAACACGCTCATGATTCATCGGCGAAAATAACATCGAATGCAGGGACGCTATTCTTCAACCGGTGCCTCAGTGTTATCTGGCTCTATTTTTCTGAGTTCGGCAATCAAATGTCCCAGCCTGCGAACCTCGATCACATTCAGCCGATAGCCGTTCCAATCACAAAGGTCGCCCACCTCGGGAAGCCGTTCCAATTGTTCATGAAACATACCGGCAACCGTTAACAGGCTATCGTCAGCAAGTTCGTAATCCTGCTGTAATTTGCGGCAGAGATAGCGCAGTGTTGTAATTCCCTCAACATGATACACGCCCGTTTCTACTTCAATGACTGGCTCACGTCGTAAAATTCGTTTTGCCCGGCTCGGTTCCGGTGAGAGAATGGTATCAATAATATCGTCATAGGTGGCTATCCCAATGGTCTCTCCATATTCATCAACCACCGAAGCAAAGTGACAATCTTCCGTCTGAAATTGTGAAAAAACTTCGGCAAGATTAGCACACCAGGGTACATGTACGATGCGCTTCGACTTTTGATTCAGCGCCTTTTCAGAAAAAGAAGACAGGTCCGTCAGCGAGATAATCTGATTAATTTCATCTGAATCGTTCTCACGCCTTCGCAAAATGATGTAATCCGTATTGGGAGTAATTTTCGTCAGATCTTCCAGCTTAAAAGGCATGTTGAATGTGAGATAGGTTCCCCTGGGGCGCATTACTTCTTCGACCGGCATTTCTGAAAGATCTAATATGTTATGCAGAATCTGTCTCTCATGGCGAATGACTTCTTCACTGGCTCCCGAAGCATCTACAGCCCGTTCGAGATCTTCTGAATGTAAATAGGATTCTTTCTGGATTTGAGGCCAGAACGTTCGACGCAACAGTTTGCTGATATTCTGTAATAGCGGAATGACAGGATCGAGAATTCGTACAGAAAAAGCCAGAGGCCAACTCACCAGAACTGCAATTTTTTTCCTGAAGACAATGGAAAGGCTCTTGGGAAGAACTTCACCAAACAAAATAATCGCCAGTAGACTTCCCACACTGAAGACTCCGGCTGCCGCTGTCATCCCTTTGTCTGCTAACGATTTGGCTATGACTCCGGCTACTGCAAAATAGGTAAGGTTGATCAAGAGGTTCCAGAACAAAACAGCGGTAAGCAATCTGTCAGCATCGGCAACCAGAGTCGCGATGATCTGTTCGCTGGGTTTCCCTTTGCTGAACTGCCTGAGCTCATCTCGTGAGAGATAAAAGATTGCAGTCTCGCTTCCCGAAAAGAAACCGGAAGCACAAGTCAGAGCGAATAACGCCAAAGACCCTGGAAACCAGATTGGAATGGTATCAATAAATGCAATCATCATGGATCAGGGACTGCCACTCTATCCTTTGTCAAAAGTGGTTTTTCCCAAGGCAACATCAAATTCAGATACTGCCGGAATATACATAGCCAGAACAGGAAGACCATAAGCAAAGAGAATTGTAATGAGAACCCCCAGAGTTCCTCCCAGCAAAAACGAAGTAATTGCATAAAAAGTCAGGAAGGGAAGCAGCCAGGCTGAAATTGCCAGAGCACGCGAGGGGTTGCGGTACGTAAGAGAGGAATGCAAAGCGGCACTCCCTACAACAATAAAGATCAGGAAGCTTTGAAGCTGTAATGCAAAAGAAGACCGAGCCTGCACCAGCAAAATCATGAAGATACCGATTCCAATAAAAAGGAAAAACATCGTCCCTAGACTGCCGCCGATGGCTGATCGACTATTGTCATAAGTCAGCCCCATATGCAATCCAAGTACCACTGCAAAAAGAATCAGCGATAAAAAACCAACCAGAGCACAGAGAAATCCTTCGGTTGAAAAAACACCCTGGCTCCCAAGATAGAGTAATATCATCACCGGAATCAGAATCAATTCTTTAGAGTTATAGAAAATGCCTCCTAATTTCCCTAATACAAATTCTTTTGCGGAAATGTCCGTTACCAGCAATAGCTCCAGAGTCTTGCTGTCTTTCTCCGATGTAATAGACGTGACGGCCTGTGTGTTCGCCAGTACCAGACTTAGCCAGGCAATTCCTGCAAATGCTAATCCCTGTGGCGGAATCACTCCCAGATACAAAGTTCCCTCAGCAACCGCATCTGAATTAGAAGCAGACCAGAGGGTAAACGCCGCCAGCAGAAAATAAGCCAGTTTAATGACAAATGCTTTTCTCCCATACGCCTTTGTCATGATTTCCCGCCAGACAATCGGATTCGACCAGATTTGACGAGTTTTCTCTTTCGTAGTGACAGCTTCCTTTTCTTCCGTGGTAGCAGTTGCCTGATAGACGGAACGCGAAGGATTCCAGACTCGGAGCCGAAGAATCGTATAAGTTTTCAGCGCGATTCCTAAAATCAACAGGCTGATCAGTGAAGGCCAGGCACTTACGGTAACAGGCTGCAAACTTAAGTTCAGCGAGAGAGGATTCAGGATTTCATACAGAGAGCGGAACGGATTTAACCCGGAAATCCAGGGACGAAAGCCGGATTCTACACTGATGAAACTGACCATAAGTTCCACCACTCCCAGAAAGACCACCATTCCCAAAACACTGATGGCCAATGTCTGAAAGGTTTTCTCTCTCCAGAATGCAACCAGACCTGCCCAACTCCCGGTAGCAAATACTGTAATCAGACATAATATTTCGATCCAGACGATCTGTGATAATTCAATGCCTCCCAACATGTACAAGAACACAAAAACCGGAATGGAAGCAGCCAAGAGAACATAAACCATCAGTAGACTGGATTGAATTTTTCCACTCACAAGCTCCCGGTCTTTGAGTTCCGTCATTAATAATAGAATCAGAGTCCCGCGATCTTTTTCCTGCGCAATACTACCCGCCGAAAATAATAGAGTGAAAAAAAGTATGAGCAATAATTGCAGGAAAGCGATCATCTGAAAGATCAGGTTTCCCAATCGGGCAAATTCCCCAATGGTTGTGGTCTGAATTTGCTGCGTTCCCAGTATGGTTTGACCGGCTGTGAAGATCAAAATAAAGACAGCAGCCACGTAACCGGAACGAATCAGGTAATGACGAAGTTGGCGGGGAGACGTTAACGCTTCCCTTATAAATATTGGATTGCTAAGCAATGTTCTCTGGCCTTTTTCTCCAACAGGTCACAGCAGTCAATTGAGAGACGCCTTCTCTGCACAACCGTTTTAATACAATCTCAAGCTTGAATGATTAGAATATGATATTAGATTGATCTCTGAATGGCAAATTCTGTCAGTTCCTCCAGAATTTGCCTCGCTTGTGATTCAGGACAATCTTTCAAAGCTTCTCTGGCTTGTTTCGCAAATTCACGGGCACGATTGCCGGCGTACTCGATGGCATCACTATTCTTGATAAATTGAGTCAGACGCGATTTTGTTTGTTCATCGGGCTGGGAGAGAATTTCATGAATCATAGCCTGATCATCCTGATTACTCTGATCCAGCAACCGAATCAGAGGCAGGGTCAATTTTTCTTTTTGCAGGTCTGAGCCAAGAGACTTGCCCATCTGTTCTTCATTGCCGAGCAAATCAAGTAAGTCATCTGTAATCTGGAATGCAACACCTAATGCGCGTCCGTAATCATCCATTGCCTGAATGATTTTTTCATCAGCGTCAGCATAGATCGCTCCTAACTGTGTACTGATCGCACACAGTTCAGCCGTTTTTCCATTGATGATCTGCAAATACTGTTCTTCAGAAAGATCCAGGTTTCCGCGCTCATAAATCTGAGCCAGTTCACCTTCACAAACCAGATTGGTAGCACGACCGATTAGACGGCAGGCACGCGCATCACCGAGACTGGCAGTCAGGTGAAATGCATGGGTGAATAAAAAATCTCCAACCAGGACACTGGTCTCATTATTCCAACGTGAGTTGACCGTTGCGACATGACGACGGATGATGGCATCATCCAATACATCATCATGCACAAGGGTTGCCAGATGAATCATCTCTACCGCAGATGCCAGAACATAATGACTGTCATTGATGCCCCCCGTTGCCGCTGCGGAGAGCAGCAATAAGATCGGACGTAAACGTTTACCCTGAAAACGTGTAATATGCTGCAATACATCATGGACATAGGGATGTTTTGAGCTGACTTCACTCAAAAAAACGAGTTCCGCCTGTTCTAACTCACCGCCGATTAACTCTTCGACACGTGCCAGAAGGTCATGTGTCGTAAGATGGTCCCCCATTACAGCCTCATCACAATATCGATTCGATTTTCCAGGATTTGTCTGGCGATTGGTTATTGAAAAACACGGAACATATGACCTGCTAATTGAGATCACAATTCGCAGTCATTGTAAGCATTCTACCTGCAGATAGGAATGCAAACAGGGTGCCCCTCTATGAAATCGGAGGGCGAAAATTGCGATTTCCTCAATTTCAGGATCAAATCAAGGAAGATTCATCTTGAATACGGAGCCCTGGCTGTAGCCCGAAAATGAGAAATTCAGTTGGCCTCTCTCTTATAATGGCCACTTTTCCCGCCTGATTTTTCCAGAAGACGCGTCGGCCCCAGACTCATGGCGCGGTCAACTGCTTTGCACATGTCATAAATGGTTAAAGCAGCTATACTGACCGCCGTCAATGCTTCCATTTCGACCCCGGTCTTGCCATCAACCTTCACGGTCGATTTAACACGGATTGTCGTCTCATTCCGGGGCTCAAAATCAAGAGACACACTGTTGATGCCCAGCGGATGACATAAAGGAATCAGCTCCGCGGTTTTTTTCGCTGCCATAATTCCGGCAATGCGGGCGATTTCCAGCACATCACCTTTGGAAATCTGCCGATCCAGAATGAGCTTTTGTGTTTCTGGTTGCATAGTCACGAAGGATTCTGCAATGGCAGTGCGCGAGGTCACTTCTTTACCGCCGACATCAACCATGCGGCTGGCGCCTTCTTCATCAAAATGAGTCAATTCTGACATTTGAACCTCGCTCGCATCTCTGGCAAATTATTCCAGGTCCGGGTAAAACGCAAACCGGTGAGGTCCGTTTTTGCTACGCTGCCTCGGAAGCATCATTCGAATCAGAATTCTTGAAGTTTCCATCTTCAGTGACGTCATCGAACCGCACGGACATCCGTTTGGAGACCCCTGATTGTTCCATTGTAACTCCATACAGGACATTTCCGACAGTCATAGACCGCTTATTATGCGTGATCATTATGAACTGCGTGGTATCTTTGAAGTCATCAATTAAACCGGCATAACGCTCGACGTTGGCTTCATCCAGAGCTGCATCCACTTCGTCCAGAATACAAAAGGGACTGGGACGACTACGAAAGATTGACATTAACAGGGCAACTGCGGTTAATGTTTTTTCGCCACCACTGAGTAAAGTCAGACCGCGCAACTCTTTCCCCGGTGGACGCGCCACGATTTCAATACCACATTCGAGAACATCCTCAGGATCTTCAAGAATAATGTCGGCTTCTCCCCCTCCAAATAGTTTTCGAAATATTTCCTGAAAATGTCCGCGAATTACTTCAAAGGTATCTGCAAATAATCGCCTGCTCTCCACATTGATTCGACGGATAATTTCTTCTAACGATGATTTTGCTTCTGCCAGATCATCCAGTTGCGATTTCATATATTCGAAACGAGTCTCCAGTTCATCCAGGTCTTTAAGACTGTCTGAATTAATACTACCCATCATTTTAATTTTGCGTCGTAGACGATTCACCTGTGATTCGATCTCAGGTCGAATTTCAAGGTAAAGTTCGATATTAAACCCGAGTTGCGCAGTAGCGTCACTCTCTTCGACAAGTTCAATCTCTACCCGCTCTTCATTTTTTTGATCAATTGAAGAATACGATATCTGTACTTCCTCACTCTCCTCTTCTGAATGTTCAGCTGCGGAAACAATGTCCTCTTCCTGATCACTCTGCGACACTTCTCCCTGAGTTTGCTCTTCGAGGTATTGTTTCAGGACCGATTCTCCCGATGACACGATCTCCTCCAGCGAGAGTTGATACTCTTCCTCAATGCGTTCAGTCAGTGTGCTGATCTGATGATCGATATCGCGGGTTTTGATTTCTTCTTCGTGTTTCTGGTCATTCAGCTCGCGGCGTTCTTTACGAATCGCTGCTTCTTCAGAACTAAGTTCTTTTTTAAGCTGTCGTTTTTCATCACGAAGCCTGGAAAAAGAACCAGCCTGCTCAAATAATGCTTCCTGAATTAAAAATTGTTCATCCAGTAGAGCGCGCGTATTCAAAATATGCAATTTAATTTGCGAGTTTTTTTCTAGTGACAATTCATAACGCCGGTTGGACTCATACTGTTGCTGTTCTCGCTGTTCAAATTCGAGTTTCATATGACCAAATCGCTGCTCCAGCCCGGCCAGACGTTCCTCGTGCGTTGCCAGTTCCAGTTGCCTGGAGTTCTGCTGCTCTTTCAGCTCTTGAATTTCACACTGTTTGTTTAACAAGACAGATTCGTCCTGCTGTATTGTTGAATTCAGACTTTCCAGTTTTTCTTCTGTTTCCTTTTTCTGGACGAATACAACTTCTGCTTCAGTCTGTAATTTTTTCGAATGATTTTCCTGGTCTGTCAACTCGTTGTGGACAGTCATCAATTCTTCGTTGATTTGTTCCCGTTTGTGTTCCGCTGCAACCTTCGCCGCCTTTTCCGTAGAGAGATCTTCTGATGCCTGTTGTATTTGTTCTTGCCAGGAGCGGCGTTCATCTTCGACCGTCGATAATAATGCATCTAACTTTTCGAGAGCAGACTCATTATCATTCAATGTACGATCCATTCTGATCAGATCGTTTTTCAGCTTCCGTAATTCACTCCTGCGAGTAAATATTGCAGACTCGCCACGTACTTCACCAACAAAAACAGATTGATTCGCTTCGATCAGTTCTCCTTGCAATGTCACAAAGCGGCAATTTTGTCCTTCTAATCGCGACAGCTTGACGGCTGTCTCAAATGAATCAACAATCCAGGTATCGGACAGCAGCAACTCTGCCAGATATTGATTCTCTTCTGATGGCTTGACTAATTTATCTGCGCGATAAATCACCCCGAGTTCTGCAGACAAATCCAATGTGATTTGCTTCTTTTCCGCAGAGAACGATTCCGGAACCGCCGCATCCCCTTCTACAGAGAATCCATTGACGGCAGGTAATTCAAAGTTTTTCTGTTGATCGCGCGAAGAACGCGTAATAAAACCAACCCGGCCGGAAATCGAATATTTTCCTTCTTTCAGAAACTGATAGAGTGGATCGAATTCACTAATCACCAATAATTGTGAACGGATTCCCAATGCGACTTCCAGAAGAGCCGCCTGCTCAAGATCGACATCCAGAAGATCTGCCACACTTCCGATAATGGTATTCCAGGGTGGATAGTTGGAGGTCTGCGCCCGGTTTAAAATTTCTTTGACGCCAATACTGATTCCTTCCTGGCGTTGCTCCAGATCTTCCAGCACACTCTTTCGTGCCTGATCGGCACTCCGTTTTTCTCTCAGGTCCGAAAGCTGTTGCGTTTTCTGGTCCTGCTCGCTTAATAATGCCTGCTTTTTTTCATCTACATTGGACAGATTTTGCGCATACTCGGCAACTTTCTCACCCGCCAGACGAAATTGCGAAGTTGTTTTTTCAACAAGAGATTTTGCCTCTTGAATTTTATCTTCCAGTTGCAACCGCTTTTCATTCGATTTCTCGGTGGAAGCAGTCACATTCTTCTGCTCAGTTTGAATCGAAAAAAGTCGATTGTCTAAATTAAGAGAGGTCTTATTTAACTCATGAACAATTTGCTGGTTTTGTTGAATCTGTTCACTGATCTCATCTAATTCTTTTGTTACTTCAGTAATTCTGGAACGAGTTTCTTCCATTTTCTGGCGTTGAATTTGAAATTCAGATTCAGATCTGTTCTTCTCGTTCGTCACTGCTTCGAGATCATTTTGAATTTCGGCTGTTCTTCTTGTCATCAGAATTCGCTGTTTGCGCAAACGGATAATTTCGGTTTCGAATTCCTCTTTCCGTTCAAGCTGGTGCTCAATCGCTGTTTGATTTCCGGCGATCCCTTCCCGTTGCGAGGCGATTTTTTTCTCAACCGATCTCAATTGGTCATCAACTTCTGAGACCTGGGAATCAATGGCCGCTAATTGTTCTTCATAAGTTTGATACTCGGCGTTGAGTTCATTTATTCGCTTCTGGTGCTGATTGATTTTTTCTTGAATCGCTGACTGCTGTGTAGTCAAATGCCGCCAGTCATCTGCCGCCATCCCCATCCAGAGCTTGCGCAGCTCGGTTGATGCTTCGCGGTATTTCGCTGCTTTCGAAGCCTGACTTCGAGTTGAATTCAACTGGGCTTCCACCTCATCGACGATATCAGTCAATCTGAGGAGGTTCTGGCCGACGCGTTCCAGTTTCCGTTCTGCATCAACTTTTCTAGATTTATAGCGGCTGATGCCCGCTGCTTCTTCAAACACCACGCGCCGCGTAGCCGCATTTGCCTGTAGGATCTGGTCGACGCGGCCCTGCTCGATAATACTGTAAGCAGAAGTTGCCGCTCCCGTTCCCATAAAGAGGTCACGAATATCTTTCAGACGCACTGTATTCCGGTTAAGGAGATATTCTGAATCGCCGTTCTTCCACAGCCTGCGCCCGATCTGCACCTCTGGAGCATCAATGTCGAGAAAGCCGGCTTGATTGTTAAATGTCAGTGTGGCTTCGGCGTATGGGTTTGGTTTGCGGCCCTGCGAACCATTGAAAATCACATCCGTCATGTCCTTGCCGCGAAGACTTTTAGGACTCTGGTCCCCTAGAACCCATTTGATCCCGTCTACGACATTACTCTTACCACTACCGTTGGGCCCGACAACGCAAGTGATGCCTTCCGAAAATTCAAAGATGGTACGGTCGGCAAAACTCTTAAAGCCGAACAGTTCCAATGATTTCAGCATCACTAAACCTTACACGGTAAAACAGACGTGGGTGCCTGACTTCCAGTTGACAACTATGCATTAAAGGCAACGGATCTTGAATCAATTCGATTCGTGAAAAAATCAATTTCTAAAATAACGAAACCAGTTCTTGAATGAGCTTTGTTTGACAAATTTTTCACCTTCGTCTTCTGATTTCGATTTTCTTAAATCAGATAACGTCGCTTTTCCTTTGTCATCCTCATCATCCGATTCAATATCTGATTCTTTTGAAGATTTCTCCCGAGGTGCTCCTGAATGGAAAATATTCGGGACCATATTCGGATTCCCTACGCGAGATCCTTTTTTGGATTTCGATTTGGAAGATCTCTTTTTACCCGACTTCAAAGCCAGTAACGAAACATCGGCATCCGGTCGGTAATACATACGGCCCCCTTCGGGCAGTGCGTCGATTTCCACCTGTCCTTCGATGTTTCCCTGATGATGTGCCTGTAAAATCATTTGTGCAATATCTGGATAACTGGCACCCATCTCGACTGCCGTCCGAATTACAACGGCAATATTTTTGGATGTTTTCTTGCGTTGATCCTGTTCGCCGACTTCATATTTACTGACTGTCACTTCATTGCTGCCTGCAGCACCGGTAATTAATACATCACCTGCGCGAATGGCAATGGGAACTCGAAATTCCTGTTCTGAACCGAAGAGTACCACTTCAGGATGTTTGCGGTGCGTGATATGAATCATCGGGCCGCCATTTTTAGGACTTCCCTCTTTCGCATCCGGGTCGGCTTCCGCGACGGTCTCCAGTTCGGTTTGCAATACATGAAGTAGGAATTCGCCCCGCATATTTTCGCCTCGAATGAAGGGATCATTTTTATCCAATGTCCAAAGGGCACGGAAGGCACCATACCGTGTTTCGGCACTGGTCATGCTCATTAATTCCCGTAAATAAAGATGAGCCTCTGGTTCATCAATTGCAGACATCGCAGCCAATGCATAAACACGAAAT
>NZ_CALEMX010000074.1 GCF_937910335.1 uncultured Gimesia sp.
AACGGTTTCGGGATTCGAATTGACCATGATGCTTTCAATTCCCAACTCCTGCAATGCAAAAGAAGCCTGACAGCAGCAGTAATCGAACTCAATTCCCTGACCAATGCGATTGGGCCCCCCTCCCAAAATCATGATGCGGCGTTTGTTTTCCGGATTGGCGGGCGTTTCATCTTCCTGTTCGTAGGTGGAATAAAAGTAAGGTGTATATGCTTCGAATTCCGCGGCACATGTATCGACCTGTTTGAAAGTGGCCTCTATTCCCAGTCCCTTACGATATTGGCGGACATCCATTTCAGTTGAGTCCAGCCAGAACGCCAGTTGTTTGTCCGAATAGCCAGCCTGCTTCGCTTTTTTCATGGAAGCAAACTCCATGTCTTCTAAGCGAGAGAACTGACGAATTTCGTCTTCAAAATCGACCAGTTGTTTGATGTGATGCAAAAACCAGGGATCAATATCGCTCAATTCATGAATCTGCTCAGTCGTCAAACCGAACTTATAGGCATAGCGTACATAGAAGATGCGATCTTCATTAGGCACGGAGAGCTTGGACTGAATTTTATCTTTGGAGGGTTCCTTAGCTGTTCCCCACAGATCCTTATTACCGCCGCCCAATCCAAAATGACCAATTTCCAGTCCACGTAGTGCTTTCTGGAGCGATTCCTTAAACGTACGCCCGATGGCCATGGTTTCGCCGACCGATTTCATCTGTACGGTTAAAACAGGATCAGCATCAGGAAATTTTTCGAATGTCCATCGCGGAATTTTTGTGACGACATAATCGATCGTTGGTTCAAAGCAGGCCAATGTCTGGCGTGTAATATCATTGCGTATTTCGTCGAGATGATATCCCACAGCGAGCTTGGCAGCGATTTTAGCGATGGGAAATCCGGTTGCCTTTGATGCCAGCGCACTGGAACGGCTCACACGAGGATTCATTTCAATAATCGTCATGCGGCCTGTATCGGGGTTGATCGCAAACTGAACATTGGAGCCGCCTGTTTCAACGCCGATTTCCCTCATACAGGCGATCGTGGCATCTCGCATCAATTGATATTCTTTATCAGTCAAAGTTTGCGCTGGTGCAACGGTAATGGAGTCGCCGGTATGAACGCCCATCGGATCGAAGTTTTCGATTGCGCAAATGATGACGACATTATCCGCCTGATCGCGCATGACCTCCATCTCATATTCTTTCCATCCAAGGATGGATTCTTCCAGCAACACTTCATTGACCGGGGAGAGGGCGAGTCCACTACGAACTTTCTCTTCGAATTCCTCGCGATTGTAGGCAACTCCGCCTCCGGTTCCGCCGAGCGTATAACTGGCTCGAATAATGATCGGCAGGCCTATGTCCTCAAGAGCTATACGGGCCTCTTCCATATTATGGACAACGGAACTACGTGGACAATCTAGCCCGATTTTTGTCATGGCTACTTTGAATTGGTCTCGACTTTCCGCCTTGGCGATAACGTCTTCCTTGGCGCCGATCAGTTCGACTCCCAATTCATCGAGAATTCCTCGCCGCGCGAGATCCATGGCGGCATTCAAGCCGGTTTGTCCACCCAAGGTTGGCAGCAGGGCATCAGGCTTTTCGATTTCGATTACTTTTTTGATATATTGCCAGGTAATCGGCTCAATATATGTTCGATGAGCGGTTTCCGGATCAGTCATGATCGTGGCGGGATTGGAATTCACCAACACGACCTCATAGCCATCTTCTCGTAAGGCCTTACAAGCCTGAGTTCCGGAATAGTCAAATTCACAAGCCTGGCCAATGACAATCGGACCGGAACCTATGATCAAAATTTTATGAATATCGTCTCTTCTGGGCACTTTTTCACTTCACCTTAACAGCAAATGTTCATTAGTTTCTGGCTGCAATACGGATTTTTGCGCAAATCTTCTCAACGTTAACAAGCCAACCATAATAATCAAGGAATGCGAGCCAGAAAGTAACAGAACAGATTTGATAACGTAAACAGGCTTCTCTTCCGTACTGGAAAACGGCATGCAGACCCTTCAGCCTCATTCTAGGCCTTGATTGATTTTCTTGTTGCAAAATGGTCAGAAAATTGCATTAAGACAGGAACAAATTCGAAATCAGAAAATGGTTTATTTTAAATCTGGAACCCGAAATGGATGTCTCTTCCGTAAGATCTTCGAAGCATATTTCTCACAGATTGACTGATGAATTGCTAAACAACATATATAATTTGAGCCCAAAGTTCCGGCCAGTGAGATAGGAAAGATCTGAGGGAATGTAGCAATTTTAACATCTCGTCCCAAAACATGGTGAGTGTGTTAAGTTCCTGCCAGCAAACCTTTTTTACACCCTGGTTTATATGGAATCGATTTTTGTTCATCTAAACAAAGCGCGGGTTACTTTACACCTCAAGTACAGGCATGGCATTCAATTCGCTGCTTTCAATGAACATCAATGCGAATTTGTTAATTTAATGCCACATGTTTACTAAAAAAAACATAAGCTTCGCGTACCTGGTATTACGAGATTAAAAAGCTTTAGATTCTTGGCCTTAGATTCTTGGCCTTAGATTCTTGATGGATCAATTCAATCTGAGGGAAAAGCAATCTTGAAAGTAACAAATCGACAACAGTCGACATTCACGATTTATGAGTAGAAATAACAATGGACCTGCATCAACAAATCGATATTGTTTGGATTCTCATCTGTAGTATTTTTGTACTATTTATGCAGGCAGGATTTTGCTGTCTGGAATCTGGTTTATCCCGATCAAAAAACAGTATACATGTTGCTATTAAAAATGTGGTCGATGTCAGTACCGTCGGCATTCTTTTCTGGATATTTGGTTTCGGACTGATGTTTGGAACAACTACGGGAGGCTTGATTGGAACGTCACATTTTCCCTATATGAATTCGGGAACCGACAATTTCTTATCGGCTTTTTTCATATTCCAGCTCATGCTCTGTGTGACAGCAGCCACGATTGCATCCGGAGCGTCTGCAGAAAGAATGCGGTTCACTGCGTATGTGATACTTTCGATTGTACTGGGAGGATTGATTTACCCTGTCTTCGGGCATTGGGTTTGGACCAGTCACTTTGCAGGTAAAGCTCCCGGATGGCTAGAGTCTCTAGGCTTCAAAGATTTTAGTGGTTCAACTGTTGTGCACTCATTAGGTGCTTGGGCAGCATTGGCATCCGTTGTGATCATTGGCCCTCGCATTGGAAGATTCGACAAAAAACAAAGCGCACGCAAATTCAAAGGTCATAACCTGACATTGGCAACAATGGGTGTGTTTATTCTTTGGATTGGTTGGTTTGGCTTCAACGGTGGTAGCGAATTTGGGTTCACATCGCATGTTCCATCAATCCTGATCAATACATTTCTTGCTTCGGCCTTTGGTGCATCCACCATGTTGATCTGGCAATTCTATCAACGTAAGAATATTGAGATTGAAAATATTCTGAATGGCCTTTTGGCAGGGCTTGTCGCCAGTAGCGCCAGTTGCGATGTGATTTCACACATCTCCGCAGCAATGATCGGCATCGTCGCTGCCATTGTAATGGAATGCGGCACCTGGCTATTAGAGCGATATCAGCTGGACGATACCATAGGCGTAATCCCAGTGCATGGGTTTGCCGGTGTTTGGGGAACGCTTGCTGTTGCACTTTTTGTACCAGCAGAATTTCTCACTCAGACACGATTTCAACAATTTTCAATCCAATTATTAGGCTGTGTCGTTTGTTTCATCTGGTGTTTTTCATTCTGTTGGGTCACATTACGAGTCGCGAGTAAATTCGTTCGTCTCAGAGCGACTCCCGAGGAAGAGGAAATCGGCCTGAATATGGCTGAACACGGTGCGACAACAGAAATGTATGATCTACTCAGTTCAATGGAACACCATATTCAGGGCGATTCCAGTCCCATCCAGGATCTTGATGAACATAGTGACGTCGGATTAATTGCTAAACAATATAACCGTGTCTCTGAAATTCGAGACCAGGCGCTCAATGAACTCAAGGATAGGACTGACAACCTGGAAACAGCTCGTGGAGAACTGGAAGAAAAAGCTTCACGCTTGAAAAAGGCCAACAAGGACGCAGAGACAGCATCGCGTGCCAAAAGTGAGTTCCTGGCAAATATGAGCCACGAAATACGAACTCCGATGACCGCGGTAATGGGTTACACGGATTTACTGATTGAAGAAAGCTGGTGTCGACCGGCCAGTTTGAAATTACTTGATGTTATTAAGAGAAATGGAAATTATTTACTCGACCTCATCAATGATATTCTCGACCTTTCTAAAATTGAATCGGGAAAACTGACGATCGAAACAATTGACTTTTGCCTGATTGAGAAACTGAATGAAGTTCAATCATTAATGAGCGTTCGCGCAGAAATCCAGGAACTTCAATTCGATCTCGCATTCAATGGAAAGATACCTGATCGGGTTAAAAGTGATCCAACTCGACTCAAACAGATACTGATCAATCTAGTAGGTAATGCCATCAAATTCACACCTGATGGCGGAAAAGTGTTATTGGAAACTTCATTTCTCAATTCAGAATCTGACAAGCCAATGATACAGTTCAAAATTCAGGATACTGGGATTGGCATGACGTCAGATCAAATAAAGAATTTGTATCAACCTTTTGTTCAAGCAGACTCTTCCACAACGCGTAAATTCGGTGGTACAGGGCTGGGCTTAGCCATCAGTAAAAGACTCTCCGAAATGCTGGGCGGCGCTCTGGTTTGCGAAAGCGTTCCTGATGAAGGAACGACATTCATTCTGACAATCACTATCGGTGACCTGGAATCCATCCAGTTTCATGAAGATCCGCTGGCTGCGATGAAAGCAATTTCGGTCAGCAACCAAGAGAAAACTCCTGCCTCAGGGGCCTCCAGGGAAAAACTGAAAGGCAGCTGTAGTGTACTACTCGCAGAAGATGGTCCCGATAATCAACGATTGATCAGCACATTACTGAAAAAAGAGGGAGCAAAAGTGATGCTGGCGGAAAATGGAGAAATTGCTGTCAGACGTGCAATGGATGCGCTGGAGAATGGAAAACCTTTCGATGTTGTTTTGATGGACATGTCGATGCCCGTTTTGGACGGTTATGGTGCCACCAGAATGTTGCGAGAATCGGGATATGAATTGCCAATTATTGCATTGACGGCCCATGCCATGAGCGGTGATCGCGAAAAATGCGTTGCAGCAGGTTGCAATGATTATACAACAAAACCTATTAATCGAGAGAAACTCAGAGAGATCGTGCATACTTATCAGACTGTGACTGTGGAAGAAGCTCTGATTGAAACGGAAGTTTAAACGAGCAACTTTGTTTATCTTATGAGATCACGGTTTAGTTTTAAAAATTCATCAGCCCAAAAGTATCCGTCCAACAATCCTTCCGTATTATAACCCATTAATTGGTAGGCAATAAAAATCGCTTCGATGGTCGCCAAGCCGATTGCGGGATCATCAAACTGCTTGGAAACGCGCGGGTAAGCGGTTTTCCAGATTGGCAAGCTACGCACGGGGAGCTCTTCGTATGCAGGTTCCATTTTTTCTGCCAATCGCCAGGTACCATCCAAAACCAGCAGTCCTGAAGCAGCGTCCGCTTCACTGATCTGTGGACCTTCCATTCCCAATCGGACATATCCAGTCAATTTGTCAGGCTCTTTTCTCGGATACTTCCAGAATAGAAAATCACTTCGTGCGCGCAACGGCTGTACCGTACATTTACTTTTTCGTTCCTTGGGATGAACAACAATGATTGTAGGAGGTTGCGAAATAGACACGATGAAGACTTTATGGTGCGATACGAACTCTAATCAATGAAAGACAAGTTTTCTTGAGATATCTCTCTAGCGTTAATAATTTAATGACTCAGGAAGCTTCCTGAATTTTTTTAATGGCCTGCTCGTGAGTGGCGATCTCCTGCTCAAGATTTTTTACTTCCTGAGGATCGTCCATTTGTTCTTTCGCTCCTGTTAAACGCTGACGCAACTTTAGAATTTTTTGACGCGCCACGTCAATTTGTTTTTTCTGTTTCTTGTTCAAACTCATTGCTGTATGGTTTTCCTCTCATTTAAGACACGGATCATGCTCTCCGGTTGAATATTATACTATATCAGGTTCTCTGATTGTAGACTCACCATGAATCATCATTGGAAAAAGAAGCTCAGACAACTCAGGAACATTACCGCTAGAAACGAAAGTGCGCCGATGGAAAAACGCCACAGTAATAACTGTTCTACTACAATCAATGCTAAAACGGTAAACAGCAGGATTTCAGAAAAACCGGCATGCGATGTTCGATCAGCAGACAATTCGTTCGATACACTTGCAGTGCCAGATTGTCTGCGAAAATATTCTGGTGGAATGAGTTGTGGCCCGATATGTTTCAAATCACTTTCCCGCGGAGAAACATTGACTGCATAAAGTGTTTTCTCTAAAGCAGACTTTTCCCAGTCCAGCTCATAAATTCCGGATTGGAATGTCTGATTGAAAGTAATCGTTCTAGAGTCAGTGTTTCTGTCGAGTGCACTTTGTAATGGAAATTCTTTTTGGTCAGGTGCAATCATTTTCGGAGAAAAAGCAATTTGATTCTCAAGCGTCATGATTTCCAATGGTTGACCAATCTGAGCATCGCGTCGACCCCATTTTCCAGTGGATACATAAAGCACCAGTTCGTTCATCAGAGGAGGAAAACTCGGCCAGATCGCCCACGTACCCCACTGGCGGTCTAATGACGTTGTGATCAGAACGACCTTGCCGCGTCCCAATGTGCGCTCTACGATCGCAGGGTCATTCGTGTCATAATTTAAAATCAAACGCGTATGGGGATCGGGAAGAACCTCGGCCTGGAAATATTCATACAAATGTGTCGTTTCCAGACCGGCATCCGGGTTTCCTTTGAAAATTTCGATGACCGGATGTTGATATTTTAAAGGATCAAATTCAAACAGAGTGGTATGTTTTTGAGCGTCACCTTGACGGTTTAATAATTTTAAAGGGATTAGTCCGGACTTTGGCTGGAAAAGAGTCTGATTGTAATTATCCACATTGACTTGTGCTCCCAGACTGAGAATCAATCCCCCTCCACTCTTTACATAAGATTTTAACAAATCCCGTTCGTTTTCAGTAAACAAAGCCACGTCACAAATTACGACGGCGTCATAAAGGCTTAATTCAGTATTGGAGAGCTCACCTTCGCTGATCACCTGTGGTTTGATGATCCCTTGCCACGGCTGTTCCTTCAACGAGGGGGACAATGCCAGCTTAAGATAATCGGTCGCCTTTCCCATCGAGTCGCCGGATTGTCTGCCATTTACCAGTAGGACGTGGATGTCTTTTTTGACAGGCATCACTTTCCAACGACGATTATCCAAAGGCAGCAGATCCTCTGCGAGTCTGACTTCCAGACGATGGTCTCCAATTCTTGTAAATTGATGTGTGAATTCAGTTTGCGTATCGGCATTAGCGGGGAGATTCACCAGTTTTTGATTGATAAGTTGACCATCGACCAACAATTGCACATTGACATTCTCCTGACTCAACTCACTGAAATTATGCAGTGTGATTCCCAGTCGAACCGGTTGATTCAATGTGGCAAAAACAGACTTGCTGGAAAAGTCAATAATAGCCAGATTGGGTTCTTTTGTGAGGCCAACATCTTTTAATATGAGAGTCGACTTTTTTGAAATCGCTTCCATTAAAGATCGAATTCTTGTACTACTCTGATCCGTTTGTCGCGATGACCAGCTTCGTGACTGAAAATCACTGATCACAATCACTTCCTTCTGCGCCAGCTCTTGTGCCTGTCCTAAAAATTCCAGAGCCGTCTGCAGCGACTGCTCCACGTTTCCGAATTCTTCCGTGGGACGCATGCGGGCAATTTCATCTATGACATAGGTCTGCTGGCGGGAAGGTCGCGAAATTAATGTTTGTGGGGAAGAATTTGATATTTGAATTAACTGAAAGGCATCTCCCGGATTTGACCTCGAAACCTGAGCGGTTGCCAGTTCTTTTGCTTCTTCGAACAACGATTGAACTTCACCTTTCCAGCGCATACTGAAAGAGGCGTCGATCACGAAAATACGATGCACGGGAGCGGCTGATTCAACGAAAGCCCCTTGTACAGACCAATAGGGACGCGAAAAAGCAATGGCCAACAACAACAAAATCAGACAGCGAACCAGCAGGACAAGTAACTGTTCAAATCTGACACGTCGCGAATATTTTTTTGTGGCAATCAGCAAAAATTTCATTGCCGCCCACTCGGTCTCAATAAACTTTCGCTTATGCAGCAAATGGATCAGAACCGGTATGCCAGCAGTCAATAATCCAGCCAATAACCAGGGGCTGGCAAATCCAAATGCAAAGACGGGGGTAATTAATATATCGGTCATATGCTTGAAGTTCAGAAAATTCTAAGATCTAATTCGAGTCTGTCGTTGTGACAAAAAGGCAGATAAAGCAATATCCAGTGATTGATCGGTGCGGATCAGGGCATAATCCATTTTTAAGTCTCGACTCCCACGCTGTACGTTTTTTAAAAACTTCTCAAATTCGGCCTGATACGCTTTCTTCAGCGAGCGGGGTTCCGCCATCTGTTCGGGCTGGTTTTCCAGACCGCGGAACAGGACCGGCTCTTGAAATGGAAAATCCTGCTCTGCGGGATCAATGACCTGTAATAGACTGACATCATGTTTTCGATGCCGAAAATGTTTTAATCCCAGCATGACGGAATCGAGATCATCAAACAGATCGCTGATAATAATTATTAAACTGCGGCGAGAAATTCTTTCAGCCAATTCATGAAAAACCTTACCTAAGCCTGACTCTCCTGCAGGCTCTGTATGTTCCAGAGTGTAATGAATCTGTTTTAAATGAGTAGGCTGACTTGCAGGTCTGAGAAAATCGACTATTTGATTATTGATGGTACACAGCCCGGCTGCATCTTGCTGTTTGATGACCACATATGCCAGAGCGGCTGCCACCAACCGACCATAATCCCACTTCGAAAGGGCGGCATTTTCTGAACGGTATCGCATGGACTCGCTGCAGTCGAGCAAGAGATAACAGGTGAAATTCGTCTCGGCTTCATACTGTTTCAGATAATAGCGATCTGACTTGGCATAAACCTTCCAGTCAACATAACGTAAATCATCACCAGAGGCATATTCTCGATGTTGTGCAAACTCTGCAGAAAAGCCGTGAAAGGGACTCTTGTGGGAGCCCGAGACATAGCCTTCCACAATCTGCCTCGCTGCAAGATCCAGATTCTGAACTTTAGCGAGCGTCTGTGGATCTAAATACTTGCGGTAATCGTTCATCACGTTTTTCCTGAGAGGAATCCACAGAAATGAGTTGTATCAATCGGTCTACAATCTTATCAGGAGTCATTCCCTCAGCTTCTGCGTTGAAATTGGTGATGATGCGGTGTCTTAAAACAGGATGTGCCACTGCTCGCACATCGTCCGTACTCACATACATCCGTCCGTGTAGAATGGCCCGCGCTTTCGCCCCCAGGATCAAATTCTGACTGGCACGTGGCCCAGCGCCCCAACTGACAAACTCGCGTATGAAGTCGGGGATATCATCAGAGTTCGAATCATCGCCTTGCAGGACGCGTGTCATACGGGCAAATTGCATGGCATAGCGGATAATATGATCCGCCACCGGTACTTTTCGAACGAGAGACTGAAATGATAACAGCTCATCCATCTCCAGCACTTTTTTAACAGAATAGGAATCGTCAGACGTCGTCTGCCGCACGATGGCAAATTCTTCCTCTTCGCTCGGGTAATCGACTTTAATCTCAAACATGAAGCGATCCAGTTGCGCTTCAGGCAGTGGATACGTTCCCTCCTGTTCAATCGGATTTTGAGTTGCCAGTACAAAAAAGGGAACAGGCAGTTTGTGTTTTCGGCCTCCTGCAGTGACCTGATGTTCCTGCATTGCTTCCAGCAAAGCGGCTTGCGTTTTGGGAGGTGTCCGGTTGATTTCATCGGCGAGTACCACATTCGAAAACACAGGACCTGGCAGAAATTTGAAATCACGATTGCCGGTACTTTTATCTTCCTGAATGACATCGGTTCCTGTAATGTCAGCCGGCATTAAATCGGGTGTAAACTGCACGCGGTTGAAAGTCAGATTCAATGTATCCGCCAGGGTATGCACGATTAATGTTTTCGCCAGACCAGGTACACCTACCAGTAGGCTATGACCGCCGGCTAACAGAGAGATCATTAACTCTTCAACTACCTGATGCTGACCGATAATCACTCGGTTCACTTCCTGCATCAGTTGCTCATATGCCTGATTTAATTTTTCAACGGCTTCCAGATCGGAAGATTCCATCGTAGGGTCGCTGCTCACGATATTGCCAGTTTCTTGTTCGAAGAAAAGAAAAATGCCCCCTCATTGTGGGTACCACCATTGTGACGGGCCACTACCCGTCGATGCAAGGCTCTTTGGCATTGTTCTTAACTGTCAGCGCCTTTTGCTCCCCAGGGAGAAATTTGCGTAAGTCCTTTGGAAACTTTTAGTTCGGCATAGCAATCAGGCATATCAAAGGTCGTTAATACGTTCGGGATCAACGTAGATAAAGGCCAGTCATAATGTTCTGTCTCTGCAATCTCACTGAAGGATGTCAGTGCATTTTTCAGCGTTACCCGTTTCACCTGTGGCGAAAACAGGGCGGCAAAAGTCGCCGGTAATGCCCCCCAGCCTCGACCGATCAAGTGAATGTCAGTATGTCCATTTGCGGAGAGCCAGTTGAGTACTCGTAGAACGTCAAACGTCTTTTGGCCGAGATAGGGATCATCCAACATCACGGCATGCGCTGCATAAAAATAATCACTACCATATGGTGTAAAGAATGAATTAGGGCTTGTCGTATCGGGCAGTGATTCCCCAATTCCACGCACATCACATGTATAAAGGACGCGTCCTTTTTCCTGGCTGGCCTTCTTTAAAAGTGGTTCCTCTTTCAGTTCCGTATCAGAGGAAACGTGTGAAATATATAACGTCGCCTGTTTGCCTGCATCCTGAGGTGGACGGGAATAAAGTCGCTCATCAGAAACCCGATAGACGATCGCCTGAATACCAGGCTCCGTTTCAATGGCATAAGTAATGGTGTTTTTGAGGGGATAATTTTTGCCTCCCCGGTTTCGCAAGATGCGGTAATCGGGAGTGCCCTCTACATGTTTCAACCGCAGTGTTTCTGCGACCGCCGACATGAGGGCTGCGCCAGATTTTGGTTTGCGTTGTTTTGCCAGTTCCTGAGATCGATGAGCCGTAAAATGATGAATTGGCTTGGAGCCAACGTCGGCCACTGATCCTTTGGGAGTACACCAGAGTGTTTCATCTTTCTCTATGGTGAGTTCCGGCTCTTTTGTTTCGTCAGAAATTCCGCTTGCCAGATTAAACCATTCATACATGGCCTCTCGATTTTCCTGCGAATAACCATGATAGGTTGGTCCCACAAAATGTGAAACATTTTCTGCCTTGCCTAGAAGTTTATAAAGCCGTTTCAATCGCAGATAGGCCTCGCGCGCACCACGTACATCAAAATAATCCCGTTCCTTACTCAAAATTCGAACAGGGTTCGGAGCCTGCGCTGCTAAAAAGTCGGCATGGTCCAGTTCCAGAGCTAATACTTTCGGCGGACATTGTTCCGTGTCCGCAGGAAGTTCGTTTTCCATATTCCGCCGGAATGTTGTGACAAAACAACTGGGCGCTGCCATCGTCCACCGCGGTTCGACTCCACATAACCAGGTAGTCATCGTTCCGCCTCCGGAATTACCGGTGACACCAACCCGTTTAGGATCGACTTCTTTGCGGGTTAACAGATAATCCAATGCGCGAATCCCATCCCAGGCGCGCCACATCGCCAGATTTTCGCCAACCAGATATTGTTGGTTGCCGCCATGCAGATGCTCGCGAACGCCGACGCCAATTGTTGATTTCAGATCGTCACCACTGTATTGAACTCGCTCACCCTGGCCGATCGGGTCATAAATGAGAACGACGTATCCCTTTTTGGCCAGTCCCTGTGAAAACGACTGATAAGCAGTTTCTGCTTTGCCATTGTGCGAGTGGCCACAAGTCCCCACGACAGCCGGTGCCGGTTGTTTGATGTCTTTCGGAAGATAAAGATTCGCGGTCACAAGAAAACCAGGGCGGCTTTCAAACGTAATGTTTTTAATGGTGTATGTGTTACGGTCAGTCGTTTTCGTTATACGGGCATTTAAAGCAGTGCGTTCGGGGTTAGGACCAAAGGCTTCCCGAATTCGTTTTTGCACGAAACGCACATATTCCTCAGCATCGGCTTTGGTTTTTAAAGCATCCAGTCGCTGGATCGTTTTGGCTTCCTGCGCTCTGACCCTGCGAACAAAGTATTCCTGTACCATTCGCGGGAAACGATTCAATGCTTCCGGTTTTGGATGAGATGCAGTAGGGGCGGCCGACAGTTCCTGAATCACTAAGTTCTCTAACAAACTTAAGCCAGCCAGGCCAATCCCTCCTCTTTGTATAAAAGAACGCCGAGAGAGATCCTCGAACCGGTCAATCGACTGTTTTGAGTCCGACATAATGAATCATCCTGATGAAAATTAAATAATAATGATAAAATAATTGAAGAACGGTCTCGCTTCAATCCATAGAATTCAACACGCCGAAACAGGGTATACAGATTCAAATAATGCTGGCTACATGTGTTGATTGTTCTTGAATCTTGGTTTTCTTTACAATTAGCTTCTCTATAATGGAATTCATTCACACAATTGTACAGAATTATTTTACCTGTTTTTGCATTATTCCATAACAGCTAAGAATCTGTGAATTGAAATGAATGGTAGATTCCTGTAATTCTGAACCTTTTTAGAACGATTGTGCTCCCCGCTGCATCAGTAGACATTCCCTTCAGAAATGGATCATAAATGGAAGTTCGTACCCAGCAAGAGACAGCAAGTCTGGTCAAGACCCTTCACGAAAATATTTCCAGCGTCCTTATAGGCAAGCCGGAAGTGGTACAGCTCGCAATCGTCACATTATTAGCGGAAGGCCATATTCTGATCGAAGATGCGCCGGGTGTTGGGAAAACATCATTGGCGAAAGCCATTGCCAAGAGTTTGGATTGTAATTACACACGGGTTCAGTTCACACCAGACATGCTGCCATCGGATATCCTGGGATCGAATGTCTTTCTTCCTAATCTTGGCGAATTCGAATTCCGGAAAGGCCCGATCTTTTCCAATGTACTTCTAGCTGATGAAATTAATCGCACGCCTCCTCGCACTCAAAGTGCACTGTTAGAAGCAATGAATGAAGGGCAGGTGAGTGTAGAAGGACAAACAATTACATTGCAACCTCCGTTCTTTGTTTTAGCGACTCAAAATCCATTTGAATTTGAAGGAACATACCCTTTACCGGAAAATCAACTTGATCGTTTCATGATGTGTATTGATATTGGATATCCGGAACGATCGACTGAACGCGAAGTTCTGATCCAGCATCGCTCAGGCGAACCTGTGAATACACTACAGCCTGTGCTGACGATCAAGCAATTAAGGGTACTGCAACAAGCCGTCAGCGATGTACGAATCGATGACGCTTTGACGGATTACATTTTGGAAATTGTAGATATCACTCGTAATCATCCCGAACTCACGCTGGGTGTCAGCACACGTGGAGCCATTACATACTCACATGCTGCCCAAGGCAAGGCATTGACTGAAGGGCGAGACTATGTCACCCCGGATGATATCAAGGAGTTGGCAGTGCCTGTGTTAGCACATCGTGTCATTACTAAATCACTGGTACGGGAAAATCAACGAGCGCGTGCCAGTGAAATCATACGACAGATTCTGCAACAGGCTGCGGTTCCAGGATAAAATAGGGGTTCCACTTTCTTCAGAAACGTGTGGTATCACACTGAAATGTTCCGGTTCTTCCAATATTAAATAGTCGTCAGTATCAGTATAAGATAAGATACCCTAACCCGCCGTCGGTAAAGTCGTAGTTCGACAAGCCGCCAGAAACCTGAAATGTATTACCGGGCTATGAGCCATCTGCCCGCACCTGGAGGAACAAAAATGGATTTGAACCAAAAATCAAACTGGTGGTTCGCCCTGATTCTTAGCACTTTTTTCATTAGCTCCCACTGGAGCCAGCAAATGTTATCTGCCAATGATGATTCTAAGAAGGCGTCGAAACAAAATGCATCAGAGTCGACAGATACAAAATTAAGTGACTCAAAAAAAGAATCACCCCAATTTACAAACAGGCTCGCGAAAGAGACCAGTCCCTACCTTCTCCTGCACAAGCATAACCCGGTAGACTGGTATCCCTGGGGCCCTGCCGCATTTGAAAAAGCAAAAAAAGAAAACAAAATCATCTTTCTCTCAATTGGGTACAGCAGCTGTTACTGGTGCCATGTGATGGAACGTCTGGTTTTTGAAAATCCCAAAATCGCTGAATATATGAACAAGCATTTCGTGAATATTAAGGTCGATCGCGAAGAGCGGCCTGATATCGATGATATTTATATGACTTCGTTAAGTGTTTATTTTCACCTCATTGGCGCACCCGGGAATGGTGGCTGGCCTTTATCGATGTTTTTAACTCCGGATCGAGAACCGTTTGCCGGAGGTACCTACTTCCCTCCCACGGATGAGGGAGGCCGAATGAGCTTCCCGCGCGTCTTGCAACGCGTGCATGAACTCTGGACAGAAGACAAAAAACAAGTCAGTCAGAGTGCAACCATCATTGCTCGTGAAGTAGCACGCCTGCAAAAAGAAGAAGCGGCAGCGGAACCAGTTCTGATCGAAAGTAAACTGGTCAAAGCGGGAGTCAGGTCGGTCAATGCCAGCTATGATGCGGAATTCGGCGGAATTGATTTTTCTAAAGTCAGTCCGAACTCACCTAAGTTTCCGACTTCATCCAAACTCGTGTTGTTGCAGTATGACATCCAGTCTTCTGCCAGTGATGCGACGTCAGCAGAGTCTGCCAAAGTCCTGTATCATACACTCACTGCGATGGCTAACGGTGGGATCTATGATCATCTGGGAGGTGGCTTTCATCGTTACAGTACTGACCGTTACTGGCACGTTCCTCACTTTGAAAAAATGCTCTATGATAACGGGCAACTGGCTTCGCTTTACGCAAATGCTTTTGCTCAAACAGGCAATGTTCAATATAAAAACGTTACCGAAGGAATTATTGACTTCGTTCTCCGCGAATTGACGGATTCTCAAGGAGGATTTTATTCCGCCCTTGATGCCGAAACCGATGGCATTGAAGGTGAGAATTATGCCTGGTCTCAGGATGAACTCAAAACCACTCTTGGTGATGATTATACTTTGTTTGCCGAATTCTACGGCTTAAACGAGCCTTCCCGCTTCGAACACGGCTATGTGTTACATCGCGTCATATCGTTAGAGGAATTTGCCAAAAAGAAGAAAACAACTCCTGCAGCACTCGAGACCAAATTCGCGGCGATGCGACAAAAACTGCACACCATTCGTAATAAAAGAAAGCCGCTTTTAAAAGATGATAAAATTCTGACCAGCTGGAATGGTTTGATGATTGAAGGGATGGCGACAGCCGGTCGAGTGTTGAAACGTCCCGAATACACCGCGGCTGCTGAAAAAGCAGCGCAGTTTATTCTCGATAACATGCGCGATGAACAAGGTCACTTGTATCGCAGCTATCGTTCAGGGCAGGCACGACTGAATGCGTATCTGGATGACTATGCGTTTCTCGTGCGAGGTTTACTGGCCTTATATCAGACGACAGACAAACAGCAATGGCTGGATCAAGCCCGTCAATTAACGGATTTGCAGATCGAGCTGTTCTGGGATCAGAAAGAGCATGGCTTCTTTTTTACCACGCATGACCACGAAAAATTAATTGCACGCACAAAAAATGCATACGATTCTGCAATTCCGTCCGGTAACAGCATCAGCACCCGAAATCTGATTCTCTTATCCGAACTGACTAAAGAACCGAAATATCACAAATACGCTAACCAGACCCTGCAATTGTTTGGAAGAATCATCAAACGTTATCCCGGGCGCTGTGCCCAACTGGTGCAGGCGGTTGGTGAATCGCTCGCATCTACCGACGACGGAAAACAATCAGCAATTTCCTCCCCCGCAGATGATTTCACACCAATTGACGAATTCAGATTAGTGCAAGCATCTCAATTTCAATCAATTGAAAATTCGGAACAATTAGCGGCTGTAAATCCCGGTGTGGAATTACTTCTCGCTGCCGGTTTAGGCCAGACAAGCCAAAAGAAAAAACTGGTCTCCGCTAAAGCTTATCTCTCCGTCGATAAATTGCCGGCTGGCAAAATCTGTCAGGTTGCGATTGTGTTGAACATAGAAAAAGGCTGGCACATCAACACGAATCCTTCCAGCCCCGATTTTCTGGTTCCCACCACGTTTACCATTAAGTCAAATCAGAACGTGAAATTATCCAAGGTCAAATATCCCGCCGGTCATGCCTTTGAGGTGGAAAATTTCGATCAACCGCTCCAGGTTTATGAAAAACAGGTCGTCATTCGCGGTATATTAGAAATTCCCGCCGAGGCGGGTGGAAAAGAGGAGCAGCTCGAACTCAATGTAAAATACCAAGCTTGTAATGATAAGACCTGTATTCGCCCGACGACAGTCAGTCTAAAGGGAAAGTTTCGGGTTGCAAAACCCGGTGAACCAATTAAACAAATGAATCAGCAATGGTTTCAACCCAGTCTGAAAAATTGAGTTTGTGTTCTTCATTTCAAAGTGCGGTAGATAAATGATGGTAATCAAAAAAAACTTCTAAAGGTTCATGATGAGCGAAAATCAGTATGAAGAACAGCCGCTGGTAAAAACCAAAATCATAGCCACAGTCGGCCCCGCTTCCGATTCACATGACATGCTGGGCCGCCTGATTAAAGCCGGCGTCGATTTATTTCGATTGAATTTTGCACATGGAGGCCATGAAAAGCTGGCAGAGATTGTTAAAAATATCCATGAAATTTCGGAGGAATCAGGAATACCAATTGGAATTCTAGGTGATTTATCCGGTCCCAAAATTCGACTGGGGGTTTTGCCAGGTGGCGAAATCAAATGTCATCAAAATATGAATTTCCGCTTCATTCGAGGTCTGGAAACGAATAACCCGCAAGAATTAACGTGCACCTATGAGCCTTTGATCGAAGATCTTCGTGTTGGTGACCCGATACTTTTGGCCGATGGTATGGTCGCCATGCGCGTGGTTGAAAAATCAGCCGATGGGTCGTTTGTTGAGTGTATCGTAGAGCGGGAAGGCATCATTCGCAGTAAACAGGGAGTGAATCTGCCCGGCGTTCAACTCAGCACGCCGAGTCTGACAGAAAAAGACCTCAGAGACCTCGCCTGGGCAGTAGAACATGGACTTGATTATATCGGCTTGAGCTTTGTCCGATCTGCAGATGATATCAAACATCTGAATGAAGAAATCGACAAGCTGAATCCCGTTGACCGTCCACAAATTGTAGCCAAAATTGAAAAAATTGAAGCCGTCAGCGATATCGAACAAATACTCAAGCTAACCGATGCGGTCATGGTGGCACGCGGTGATCTAGGTGTTGAAGTTGATATCGAACGCGTTCCCATCATTCAAAAACGCATCATTCATCTCTGCAATCAATCCCGAGTGCCAGTCATCACTGCCACGCAAATGCTCGATAGTATGCAGTTTAATACGTTTCCGACACGCGCAGAAGCCAGTGATGTGGCCAACGCTGTTCTAGATGGCAGTGATGCAGTCATGCTTTCCGGAGAAACCGCGGTGGGCGTCAGTCCCCTGGCAGCTGTGGAAATGATGAGCCGTATCGTGCGAGAAGCGGCCCGAATTCTCTCTTCTAATCTTCACTCGGAAGAAACGACCAGCAATCGCCGCCTGCATGCCCGCGAAGTCACAGAAGCGGTCACACTAGGGGCCGGTATCACAGCGGAAAAACTCGACGCGGATTTAATGGTGACCTGCACACACGAAGGCAAAACGGCGATGGCGCTTTCCAAGCAGCGTCGGACCGTCCCTACAATTGCCTTAACCGATAGACCAGCGACCGCACGCCGCATGACCCTGTATTGGGGAGTCACTTCACTCCTGACAGACGTGGTTGATAAATCACCTCAGGAGATACTCAGATATATTACCAGTTATGGCAAAAAAAATGGTTTCCTCACCACGGGCAGCCAGATTGTTTTGATTTCTGGAACCGACTGGACTTCCTTAGGGCATGACATGCTCCTGGTCCACGAAGTCAAATAACTTTTAAGAAACCGAATATCGGCCGAGGCAATGATGCAGCGAAAATTGACTCTGATGATTACAGTTCTGTGTTCCAGTCTGCTTTCTCAAGTCGGCTTCACTGATGACTGGCCGCAATGGGGTGGACCGCAACAGGATCTCGTCTGGCGGGAAACTGGTATTGTCAAAACATTACCCACAACCGGTTTGCTGCCACGCGTCTGGTCGGCTCCGCTCGGCGAAGGTTACTCAGGACCTGCCGTTGCCGAAGTGGATTCCCGCTGGTGTGTCTTTGTCACTGATCGCATCTTCAAACAGCGTGTCGGCTATGAGCGGGTTCTCTGTCTGGATGCCGAAACTGGAAAACAGATTTGGAAATATGAGTACCCGGTCGAGTATTCAGTCAGTTATCCGGCTGGCCCCCGTTCAACCCCGGTGATCGATTCCGGTCGCGTTTATACTGTTGGCGCGCAAGGCCATTTTTTCTGCTTTGATGCGAAAAATGGCAAGGTCATCTGGAGTAAAAACTTTGTAGAGGATTATGGCACAAAACTTCCAGCGTGGGGCGCGGTGGCTGCTCCACTGGTGGATGGCAATCAAATCATCTCACTGGTAGGTGGAAAACAGAATTCGTTAGTGGTCAGTTTTGACAAAGCCACAGGCAAGGAACTCTGGCGATCGCTCAATGATTCAGCCGTCGGTTATGCACCACCGGTTATCTTTACGTTTGGTGGAAAACGAGAACTCATCATCTGGCATCCAACCGCGGTTTCGGCGTTGGAGCCGAAGACCGGTAAAGTGATCTGGGAAGTCCCTTACGGTGTTCGTTATGGCCTCACTATCGCAACGCCTCGTAAAGCAGGTAATCGTCTATTCGTTGCCAGCTTTTATAATGGCCCGCGAATGATCGAAGTTTCTCAAGATGGCAATCAGGCGAAAATCATCTGGTCAGGAAACAGTGATAGCGAAATTAAAACTGATGGACTGCATCCGATCATGATGACGCCTTTTTTCAATGGAACGCATATCTATGGCGTGTGCAGTTATGGCCAGCTCCGATGTCTGGATGCAAGCAACGGTAGCCGATTGTGGGAAACAGAAAAAGCGACCGGCAAAGGACGTTGGTGGAATGCCTTCATTATTCCGCACGAAGATCGTTACTTCCTGCATAACGAACAGGGCGATCTGATTATTGCCAATTTGACTCCCAAGGGCTATGAAGAGATCAGCCGTGCCAGATTGATCGAGCCCACGCGCCGCGTGCAACGTCGTATGACCATCTGGTCACACCCCGCATTTGCCATGAAAAGTGTATTTGCCCGTAATGATAAAGAAATTGTCCGGGTTGATTTGTCAGCGAAATAGCGAGTTTTTCTCTCAAAGAATCTCAGATGCTGTGCCGTGGATTCGATAAAAGTTTGCTCGGCAGCACCTCTTCAGAGTCGAATCAGGCTGGAATTGGCGTTAGGCTATAATATGATGAGAGTCTGATTCTTACTCTTCACAAAAACTGAAGTGCGCAAGCACATAACCCAATATTGAGAGCCACTATTATGTCGTCGGATCATTTTTCTCCTCCTCAGGATCGATCCCAGGAAGTTCTGATTCCACTGGATCCACTCAAAGAATTGCTGGTCAAACTTTTTGTCCGAATGGGTATGTTTCAGGTTGAAGCAGAAATCGCCGCTGATCGATTGATTGAAGCCGACCTGCGAGGCATCCATTCACACGGGAGCCGTACCGCAGAGCGGTATCTGGAAGCAATGGATATGGGTGACATTGATCCCCGCGCGCAAATTATGACAATCTCTGAAACTCCGGCGATTGCTGTTCTCGATGGCAGCAGAGGAGTAGGGCATGTAGCCGCAACACGTGCTATGGAACTGGCAATTCAAAAAGCACGGGAAGTGGGGACCGGTACGGTTGCCGTTCGCAACAGTCATCACTTCGGCGCTGCAGCCGTTTATGTATTAATGGCGGTCGAAGCCGGTATGATTGGATATTGCACGACCAACACAGGCAGGGCAACTGTTGCAGCACACGGGAGCACCGAGGGGGCAACGGCAAATAACGCAATTGCATGGGGAGTTCCCGTACGCGAAGGAGCCCCCTTCGTTCTAGATATGGCATGTGCCAAAACATCATGGGGGAAACTGGAGACACAATCCCTCTACGGATTACCAATTCCCCCGGGTTATGCTTTGGATAGTGAAGGTAAAGCAACCACCGATTCAGCAGCAGTCAAAACACTTCTGCCAGCAGCTGGTCCCCGCGGTTATGGTTTGGCAATGATCAGTTCGATTCTCACCGGTGCACTGGCGGGAGGTAAACTGCCCATCAATAAAAGGAAAGCACCTGAAATCGAAGGGTCGGAACATTTTTTCTACGTGATTGATCTCAAACAGTTTGTTCCCGAAGATGAATTTCTTGACGCATTGGCTTCCGCGACAGAAGCCATCCATCAATTGAAACCCACTAACGTGAATGATCGGGTCCAAATCCCGGGAGAACTGGAATGGGAAATGACCCAGCGCGCGATAGAGGAAGGGCTGTATGTCCATAGCGACCATGCCAGTCAACTGAAAGAACTGGCCAAACGCGTGAATTTTGATGTCCCCTGGTAAACTGAGATCAGCATTTGGTAACAATATTATTGTATTGATTTGGGTTTGAAATGATGACGGCATTACGACGGTTGATATCACTGCTGACAATATTAATCTTTGTTAGCGCAGGGAATACAAATTTATCTGCTGGCAAGTATAACCCGGTGCTTAATGTGGGAGATCAGGCACCCACGTGGGAAAAATTGCCCGCGACGGATGGAAAAATGTTTTCCAGTAACACGTTTAAGGAGAAGCAGGTATTGGTGATTGCCTTTATGTGCAATAGTTGCCCTTATGCCGTGGATTATGAAGAGAGACTGAATCGGCTGGCCCAAAAGTATTCTGCAAAAGAGTCACCGGTTGCTGTCATTGCTGTCAACGTGAATTTGGTTCCCGCAGACAGTCTGGAAAAAATGAAAGAACAGGCAAAGAAAAAAAAGTTTGTCTTTCCTTATCTGTTTGATGCATCGCAAAAAATAGGACAGAATTTCGGAGCCACACGGACCCCTGAATTTTTTGTGTTAAATAAAGATCGAAAAGTGATTTATATGGGAGCCATGGATGATGCTACCGACGCTAGCAAAGTCAAACGTGATTATGTTTCGTTAGCAATCGACGCAACATTAAAAGGGAAACAGCCGGAAATCTCAGAGACCATTGCCATCGGCTGTAATGTTCGTTACAAACGCATCCGTCGAAAAAAATAATGTTCCGAAACTCATAAACAAAACAGTCTCAACAAATGACAAATTTGAATCAGATACATATTCAGGACTGTATTGCGGGTATGCAGAATCTTGAAGCGGAATCCATTGATTTGGCATTCGCAGATCCCCCTTTCAATATTGGCTATGAGTACGATAAGTATGAAGATCGTCTCGAAAGTGAACAGTATCTCGATTGGTGTTCGCTCTGGATGTCGGAAGTGGTGCGGCTCTTAAAACCGGATGGTACGTTCTGGCTGGCCATTGGTGATGAATATGCGGCTGAACTCAAAGTCATGATGCAGCGAGAATTGGGACTCACCTGCCGCAGTTGGGTTATCTGGTATTATACTTTTGGCGTGAACTGCAAAAATAAATTCAGCCGATCACATGCCCATTTATTTCACATGGTCAAAGATCCAAAACAATTCACCTTCAATGCCGATGATCCCTCCATTCGAATTCCCTCCGCCCGGCAACTGGTTTATGGAGATAAGCGAGCCAATCCCAAAGGACGACTTCCCGACGATACCTGGATCTTAAGGCCCCAGGATATTCCGGAAAGTTTTCAAGCAGATGAAGACACATGGTACTTTCCCCGCATCAATGGCACATTTAAGGAACGTCAGGGTTGGCATGGATGTCAGATGCCCGAACAACTCTTAGGACGAATTATTCGTGCCTGTTCACATCCGGAAGAACTTGTGCTTGATCCTTTTTCGGGTAGTGGAACCACGCTGGCGGTAGCGAAGAAGTTAAACCGTCAGTTTGTCGGATTTGAACTCTCCGAACAATATGGGGCGCGCGCACAACAACGTCTGACCGACATCGAAGTCGGACAACCCCTGGACGGCCAGGAGAACCCGCTCGTCAGTGCACCCTCAACAAAAAATGGGAAACGGCTTAAAAAACAGACTTCTGAAAGCGATTCTCCCAAAAAATCTTCGAAAGCAAAACAAAATCCGCGTCAGAAAAAATTGCTCTAACACCAGTTTTCTAGAATGAGAAGCAAGAGGCAATTTTTGTTTAAATCACCTCGCTGGTAAAACAGGTTGATCAAGGCGCTGATTCTCATCACTGATTGCTGATTCTTTTCTCATTCTTCGCTCCTGACGGCATAAAAAATGCCTTTTCAGTAAAGAGCCGCTAAACCCCCTGGATTCACGGGGTTTACGCTTCATTTGTTGCTCAAACACCACATTGGTTTGTAGATGATGTTGCTGAAAGGCCACGCGGAACATCTATTTCAGGTTGTTCGCAGGCTTGCTTATAAAAAGAATCGAAACGGCTCTGCCAGTTAGTTAGAATAAACGACTCATTTCAATAATAGCTCTTGTCAGGATTTTAAAGACTCATTGTGGCGAACTTCATCAACTCTCTGACAGATCGGCTCCGCGGATTTCTCCTGACAGGTGAAACGGAAATCCCTACGCTCTGGTGGGATCTCATCGATCAGATTCAACGTTCACAGCAGGGTTTGGCTTCCGAAACGGACTCCCAGTTATTTGATGAATGGAACTCATTACGCTATCGCGTGCAAAGTGGTGAACCTCTCACGGATTTACTTCCCGAAGCATTTGCTGTCGTCAGCGAGCAATTGAAGCGTCATCTAGGTATGACGCCTTATCCGGTTCAATACCTGGGGGCGATTGCCATGCATGAGGGAGCGATTGCAGAGATGCAAACCGGAGAAGGCAAGACCCTGACGGCTGCATTAACGCTTTGCCTGAATGCACTACCCGGTGAAGGGATACACATTGCAACAGCCAACGATTATCTTGCAAAACGTGATGCTGAGTGGTTGAGTCCCGTTTATCATTCGTTGGGAATGACCGTGGGAACGATCACGGCCAATTCTACTTTATCAGAACGACGGGCCGCTTATGAGTGTGATATCACCTACGCTACAGCACGGGAATTTGGATTTGATCATTTAAGAGACTTACTCAGCGCACCAGACTCCCGACCCACTTCACGTCGCCAGCAGTTATTCGGTCAGCAAAACAATCGGGTTGAGCAGCCATTGTTGAATCCGCGCAAGCCTTATATGGTGATTCTTGATGAAGCTGACAGTCTTTTAATAGACGAAGCGCGAACTCCTTTGATCATCGGTCAAACTGACGCGAACGAAGAAGCAGAGTTGGTCATCGCCTGCCAGTGGAGTGCTTCCCATGTGACCAAATTAACGGTGGATGAACATTATATTGATCATGGTCCACAACGTGGTATGGAATTAACAGAAGCCGGTCGTCGAATTGTGCGAGAGATGTTATTGCAGAATGATTCCCCCTCAGCACTCAACACGGGAACGGCATATATTTCTTCAGAACGTGCCTTGCGGGTGCATAACTATTTCGAGAATGGTCGCGATTATGTCGTCCGTGATGGAAAGGTGGCAATCGTTGATGAATTCACGGGCCGCATTTCAGAAGGCCGCATGTGGCAGAATGGCGTGCATCAAGCCATTGAAGCCAAAGAAGGACTCGAGATTACTTCACCTACCAAAGTCGGCGCGCAAACCACGGTTCAGGAGCTCTTTTCTCGATATCCCAGAATGGCCGGAATGACGGGAACGGCAATCTCCGCAGCCAGTGAACTGAGAAAAATTTATGAAACTCCCGTTATCAAAATTCCCACGAATCGCCCAGAGAAACGTCAGAGGTTACCCGAACTTATATTCTTGACAGCAGAAGAAAAATGGGATGCGGTTGTAGAAGAAACTGCCGCCATGTATCGGCAGGGAAGACCAGTGCTAATCGGAACCCGTTCTGTTAATTTGTCAAACCTTTTATCAGCACGACTTTTAAAGGCCGGGTTGGAACATGAAGTTTTGCATGCTTTGAATCATGAAAATGAAGCCGCCATCGTGAAACAGGCCGGGCAACCGGGTCGCATTACTGTCGCGACCAATATGGCGGGACGCGGAACGGATATACTCCTTGGTGAAAGGGTTGCAGAGCAGGGCGGCTTGCATGTGATTTGCACGGAGTTGCATGAATCGGCCCGCATCGATCGTCAATTGACGGGACGCTCTGCTCGCCAGGGAGATCCGGGCAGTGCACGAATATTTCTATCACTGGAAGATGAAATTCTGACTGTAGGACTGGGAAAAGAACAAGCCAAAAAGTTAAGCGATTCTTATGGGACCAGCCAGGAATTGAGTATTGCACTCCGTTACTTTTATCAGGCACAAAGGCGCATCGAAAAACGTCACGAACAGCAACGAATTGATTTGGTCAATCGCATCAAGCAACGCCGTGAGATGCTGCAACAGATGGGGCAGCATGCAAATCTGGACATCCATTGAACAGACGGCGTTCATGTTATTCTGTTGAAAGAGACGATGGTCTGATATTCAAATTATCAGAGATTCCTTTTTTCGCAAATTGCAGGTGTTTTGCAAAGGGCTGCATCAGCATGGCGGGCAGGAAGAGCAAATCGCCAATCAATGCCGTTGTCAGCAATGCCAACATCATCCAGGCAAAGCGTTGTGTCGGAATAAAATCACTGAAACCAAAGACCAGTAAACCGAGTCCGCAGATAAACGTTGTGTGAATCATAGCTCGTCCACAATGTTTCAATGCAGAGTGAACCGCTTCTTCCGTCGTATGATTCAACGATTTTTCTCGGCGGAACCATGCCAGAAAATGCAACGTATCATCAATGGCAATTCCGAGCGCAACACTGGCAGTCATCACCGAGCCAATATCCAGAGGGATATCCATCCAGCCCATGATTCCAAATACAATCACAATCGGAAAAATATTAGGCAGCATACTCAATAATCCAGTCCAAAGGCTACGCTGCACGATTACGATGACCAGAGCGACGAGTACAAACGCAGTCAGAAAGCTCCAGGTAAGGTCCTGCAAAATGAGTTGCTGAACTGTATGGATTAAAGGCATAATCCCAGTGTAATAAGCGGTTAAATGCACACCTTGCTCACCATATTTTTCAAGTTCGGGTTGCAGAGTGGTTTTCAGTTTATTTAAGGCGGCTCCGTAATCGGTTTTTTGCAGCGCAGGAACCCGGGCACTAATTCGCCACGATTCCTGACCATCGGTATCTGATAAATAAACCGAATCCAGAACCGCTCTTCGGTTCTCTTTCAGCTTTTTATTGATCACGACTTTTCTGAAAATCGATTCAAAGCCATTATATTCAACGGGGTTCGGGCCAAAGGTCGCAGCCGACATGGTACCCGTATATCCGTCGATGTCTTTGATTTTTTTTTCGATATTGTCGATGATTCGCAGGCGTTGCAGAAACGTCTTTTTACAATCAGGACTAAATTCAATCACCACTTCAACAGGTATGAGCGGCCCCATGCGGTTTTCATTAAATTGATAATCATCCAGTACCTGACTTCCGGGCGGAAACAGTGATGGAACATCTACTGAAGAACGAATCGAAAGTAAACCATAAGCGGAAACTGCCATCAGCAAGATGGATGACAGGAAGACCGGAACCGAATATCGTTCCAGCCAGTGAGGCATCTTATCCAGCCAGGATGAGATGCGCGTGAAATATTTTGGTGTCGTTGCCGTTTGACCTTCGCGATTATATTTCAGAATTTGCCGGGGTGGCCAAAGCTGCATCGCACCAGGCAAAATCAACAATAATACGCTGAGCGTAATCAATAAGCCCAGGGATGATAACAGGCCAAATATCGCAATGGGAGTAATCTGGCTGACCATCAATGAACCCAGTCCAATTGCAGTGGTGACAGCTGCCAGAAGACACGGTTGCCATCCTTTGGAAAACCCGTTTCGAACAGCAGTTTCTGCATCAGATTTCGACTGGGCTTTGGTGGCAAATAACTCATCATAGTAATAATTCACCAGATGTACGCCGGCTGAAATCGTAAGTACAAATACCAGTGAAGGTGTGATAATTAAAACGGCATCCAGTGGGGCACCCGAATAATAAACCATTGAGAGTACAAGTCCCTGCCCAAATAAACCTGCCAGCAGGATTGTGCCTGTCAGCATCCAGGAACGAATACAAATCCAGCATAAGCCAGTCGCCAGAACAGCAGACAACGCTCCAAACAGATTCACGCTGTGAATGCTGGCACTGTCAATGGCGATACCATCCACGGGAGGACCTGTGATATGAAAATCTTCCAATGGCAGTTGACAAACTTCTTGCGCAACAGAAAGGACATGGTCTTTTGATTGCCTGCGTAACTCATTTCCACGATGTGTCAGAATAATGACCGCACAACTGGCATCCAGATCTTTCCCAATGAGAACACCTTTCAGGCGTTCTAAAGCTTCTTCTCGAGGTAATTTGAGGGGAGGGGCCGTCAACGACTTAACGGTACCAGCTCCGGTGATAATCCTGTCAAACAAAGACGCATGTGTTTCGCCGAACTCAGTCGTACGGGGCGCTTTGATGGCTTCTTCGAATTGAATCAGCCGCGGATCATCTACAGTACACCCGGGCCAACTGATTAAAAATAAATCGTTACTTTCAAACCCCTTGATAAACTTTTGATAATCCTGCCTTGATTGCATGAATGATGGCGCCCATTTTTCAGGGGCAATACACATGCTTTCAACACTTTGATGCGCACCATAGATTAGAAAAGGAGCCAGTAACACCAGGATGATTACGGTAAAGACATAACGGCGAATATAACGAGGTTTTTCGGAAGTCATCGGAATCTCTGTATGAGGGGACATTTGCAGATCATTGCGTACGTCCGGTGCGACCCAGCCCATGCGTACACAGCAAGTCTAGCTCACGACTTTCCACGCGCCCGAAAAAATGACAGGCTTTTCGCAGGTTTTTCAGCCTGCGTAACCATCAAATCCAGCGCAACAGAAATAGCCCTCATCAAAGCATGGAGAGCGAGATTAGAAACCGCCCGTCGTGCATCATGCAATGCACGATTTCTCTTTTGTGGCGGATTATGCGGCTCTTTTGAAGGAGGGCTTGTTTGACTTCAAATAAGCAGACTGAAATTCGGGCAGAATTCGTTGGATCTCTTCCAGAATGAGATCTGAAGGTTGCTCGGTAAGGTCGGAAAGTCTTTGGAACGCTTCATGAATAAATTGTTCGCTGAAACTGATTTTGTCCGCGACCATGATTTTGGGATGGCATGTAGGTACATGTTTTTCTCCATCCACATGCAATTCTTCATAAAGCTTTTCTCCGGGACGCAATCCCGTAAACTCAATTTCAATATCCTCGCCAAGTTTCAATCCGGATAATTGAACCAGATCTGCCGCCAGATCCATGATGCGAACAGGTTCACCCATATCGAGTACGAAAATTTCGCCGCCACGTCCCATAGCACCCGCCTGAATCACCAGTTGCGATGCTTCCGGTATCGTCATGAAGTAACGCTGCATGCGCGCATCGGTTACCGAAATCGGACCACCATTCTGAATTTGTTGCGTAAAAATCGGGACGACACTACCGGCTGAACCTAAAACATTCCCAAAACGAACCGTCACAAAATGGCATTTTGAACGCGCTGCCAGGGATTGTACATAAAGCTCAGCAATACGTTTGTTGGCTCCCATGACATTCGTGGGATTGACGGCCTTATCGGATGAAATCATCACGAAAGTACCAACTTCAAATTCTTCTGCCAGATCTGCAAGATGTTTGGTAGCCAACGCAATATTTTTAACGGCTTCTCCCGGGTTACTTTCCATCAATGGGACATGCTTATAAGCGGCTGCATGGAAGAGAATGTCAGGTTGATATTCTCGCATCACTGCACGCATTCGTCTCGAGTCATTGATATCCGCTATGACAACATCAAACCGCCCCTGGTATCCCAGCTTGATCAATTCTCGTTCCAGAAAGAACTGGCTGTTTTCTGTGCGGTCCACCAGAATGAGTTTATTCGGAGAAAACTGTAAAAGCTGGCGGCAGATTTCTGAACCAATACTTCCCGCGCTTCCGGTTACCATTAAAACGCGGTCATCCATCCAGTCTCGAATATTCTGCATATCGAGTTGAACGGGTTCTCTCCCCAACAGGTCTTCGATACAAACCGGACGTGGTTTCATCTCGACCTTTCCCGAGAGTAATTGTTGATAACTGGGGAGAACCTGAACCTGAATCTGAGCGGAATTTCCCGCTGCAACAAGTTGACGGACTGTTTTTCCGGGAACCTCATCTGCAGGTAACAGTATATCGGAGACACCATATTTTTGTGCCAGCGAACACATTTCCTCTAAGGTACCCAGAACAGGAACTCCGTTAATCCGCGTTCCAATTCGACTGGTATGATCATCTAGAAAGCCGACAACCCTCAGGCACGATTCCTTATTCCGTTCAATGATTCGCAGCAGCGAAGCACCGGATTGGTTGGCTCCAATTATGAATGTGGACCTGCAATCGCCCTGGTTATGAAAAAAGCGACCGCTGTCCTGAACCATGCGAATACCGGCACAAAATCCACAGACGGCTAATATGGTTGAACCCCAGTCTATGAGAAATACCGAACGGGGAATCATAATATTGGGGAAGACGAGATAATCAACCATTGCCAGGGCAGCGGAACTCAATGTGGCGGCTTTAGCAAGGTTAACCAGATCGAGTATCGTGATATAGCGGCTTCTGATTTTATAGACGCCACTGCTCCAGAAAGTAAATGTCTTCAATCCAATTGCCCAGAGGACAGTGGAACGAAACATCCGAAAGCCATTTTCTCCCAGCACGCCATCAACGTTGAGAGAGCCTTCATAGCGCAGCCAGAACGACAGATAGTAAATCGCACAAAAAATAGGCAAAAATACCACCATCCAGAACAGCTGGCGCTGTGTGATTCTGAATTTCTGTAACCAGTCAGATTTCGTTCGGGAGCCCAACCTCAACTCCTAATGTTTCAAGTTCCCAATCCAAAAGAGACAGCGAATTGTAACCGTATACAAAAAAGCATACCGTCCCCCCGGGAGCTTAGATAAGGACAGGGTTAATACCAATTTTCACTATTTTTCGTCAATATCAATATTCTTAAGAACAATGCAGTAAATACCTTGTCCTCTTTATTAAGCCATCATCCGGTTGTAAGATCGCAGGATTGGGCTTTTCAGAAATCGACTCAAATCCGTTGTCTCAATGCGGGTCTGTAAGACTCAAGAACTAATTGATTTGGGCAAGTCGCTTTTCTGATTTTTGTTGATTATGATATGAATCCACAAAACTGTGAAAACGACTCAACTTGATAATCCGTAAGGTGTAACGTGATATTCGTTCTCGATAATTATGATTCGTTTACCTATAATCTGGTGCAACGATTTGGGGAAATTGATCCCCAATTGGACATTCAGGTTGTCCGCAACAACCAGACGTCCATTGAAGCAATTGAACAGTCCAGCCCGGAAAAAATTATTATTTCGCCAGGCCCCTGTACTCCTCAGGAAGCAGGTCTGTCCAAAGAGGTTGTGGAATCGTTTGCGGGAAAAGTTCCGATTCTGGGAGTTTGTTTAGGGCATCAATGTATTGCGGAAGTCTTCGGAGCAAAAGTCATTCGTGCCAATCGGCTGATGCATGGGAAAGTTTCTCAGGTGCATCATGATTCCCAAGGCGTATTTCAAAATCTGCCGAACCCGTTTCAGGCAACCCGCTACCACAGTCTGATTGTTCCCGAAGAGTCCATTCCTGACGAACTTGAGATCTGTGCCTGGGTGGAAGAGGAGGGGCATCCCAAAGAAATTATGGGAATTCGGCATCAAACGAAAGCCGTGCATGGCGTCCAGTTTCACCCCGAAAGTTTTCTAACATTGGAGGGCATTACACTGCTGAAAAATTTCCTCCAACTTCCCGCAGAACAACTCACCGGCGTCTGATCGGCAGAGGAAAGATTTAACTATGCTGAGTGTTCAAGAGGCATTTCGCCTGATTTTAGAGACCGTTATTCCCATAACCCCTCATCAATGTTCATTGTTTGAAGCGGATCACTGCATTCTCGCCTCAGGAACGGTGAGTGACGTAAATGTTCCGCCGTTTGATAAAGCTTTAATGGACGGATTTGCGGTCAGAAGCACTGATTTCATCGACGGGAACGCGACACTGCAAATCCTGGAAACGATCTATGCAGGAAGTGTTCCCACATTGCCACTTCAAACAGGTCAAACATCACAAATTATGACCGGAGCCCCCCTTCCTGAGGGAGCAGATGCCGTCGTCCAGATTGAGCATTGTAAAATTAATGAAGAACAGCAGAGCGTGCAGATTGAGACTTCGCCCGTCTCTCCAGGAAAAAATATGCTCTATCACGCTTCAATCCTCAAAAGGGGAGCCGCCGTGCTGGAAGCGGGCACATTGCTCAGAGCTCAGGAAATCGGGGCATTGGCTGAAACCGGGAGCTCCTTAGTTTCGGTTCGACGTCCTCCCAGTCTCTCCATTCTGGCAACGGGTGATGAACTTGTTGCTCCCGATGAATCTCCGCAAGTGGGACAAATCAGAAATTCCAATGAGGTCATGCTCTATACACAGGTGTTACAGTCGCATGCGCGGCCTATTCCTCTGGGAATTGCCCGTGACGAGCGAAGTCATTTGAGTGAAAAGATTAATGAAGGATTAAAGAGCGATTTTCTTTTGCTTTCTGGTGGAGTTTCCGCAGGGACGTTAGATCTCGTCCCTTCTGAATTACAGGCGGCGGGCGTAAGACAGGTCTTTCACAAAATCGATTTGAAACCAGGAAAACCGCTCTGGTTTGGTCTGCTGGAACAGGAAAACCGAGCCCCCTGCTATATCTTTGGATTGCCCGGAAACCCCGTCAGTAGCATGGTTTGCTTCGAATTATTTGTTCGCACTGCCATCCGTCAATTCATGGGTTTTCCCTCTCCAAAGCCTGACCCGCTTGAAGCACGACTGAAGTCTGATTTCCAGACACGTGGAAATCGCCCGACTTATCAGCCTGCGATAGTAGAGTGGGAGAGTAATGAAGCCGTCGTGACTCCCTTAAAAACCCTGGGCTCAGCCGATTTGCGTTCAACCGTGGCTGCGAATGCCGTTGCTTTATTCCCCAGCGGTAACCAGCTTTTTCAGACGGGTCTCAAAGTTGAGACTTTTTTATGGTAGCACCACCACTTTCTCCTATGATTGATCTACTCTCAAATGGTCAATTTCAGTAAAAATCACGTCGATCAGACACAAAATGAGGTCGTTTTCAGTGAACTGATCCATTCAGGATCGTTGATTTGGCGTAAAATAAATTACAGATTGAGATGAAACAGGACGTTTCACTCATAGCAGGATTGAGATCAACCTGCCTGTCGAGATTAAATTCCAAGGATGGAAATTATGGCCGTTACCGTAAAGACGTTTGAAAATTCTCCCGCCCATCAACCCTCACTGGAAACATCTTCTGTGTCTGATGACATGTCTTCCAAAAAAGAGTTACAGAATGACCAGCCGCTGGGTGAGGACGTTCAAAAAATTATCAACACCGCGCGCACTTCACCAGCGCCAGCATTAGGTGCCTGGCTGATGTCGGGGTTAACCGCCTGCCTGATGTGGGCCAGTTTTACGCCCCTTGATTATGGTCCTTTGGGCTGGGTTTGCCTGATTCCACTTTTACTTTTGGTCAGAGTTCCCCGTAAAACTCGTTTGATGTATACGGCCATCTATTGTTCGGGTCTGTTATTTACCACACTCACATTCCAATGGATGCGACTGGGAGACCCTTCCATGTATGTCGCCTGGATTGCGCTGGCAGTTTATGTCGCATGTTATTTCCCAGTCTTCGTGTTGCTCACAAGATTGGCAGTTCATCGTTTTCATCTTCCTCTACCTTTAGCTGCACCAGTCATGTGGGTTGGTCTGGAATATATGCGTGCCTACTTACTGACTGGATTTTCGTGGTACTACATTGGGCATACGCAGTATCGCTGGATCGAATTGATTCAGATTAGTGACATTACAGGTGCCTACGGAGTGAGTTTTCTAGTCGTGATGTTGGCGGCCTGTTTTGCTGATCTGTTGCCGGCATCACTCATGAGACGTTTCAAGCTGTTTCCGCCGAAACTGACTCCCGAAGAACAAAAAATGGATCAGATTAGTCTCAAACAGATTATACAGACGGCAGTTTGCTTGAGTCTATTTTTTGCTGTGCTCGGATATGGTTATGTACGTCGCTCACAAGCGGAATTCCAGAATGGCGCCCGTGTGGCATTGATTCAGGGGAATTTTCCGACTTCGGTAAAGCATGACCCCAATGCATGGAGATCCATCTACTTAAAGCATCAGATTCTAATGGGAGCCGCGGTCCGCTATCAGCCTGATTTAATTGTCTGGCCGGAAACCATGTTTCGCTGGCCTTTGATCGAACGCAATGGAAAAACGAATCAGGAATTACAGACGATTGCTCCCGAAGTACCACTGGAAAAATGGAGCGAACCTTCCGTTCGCAAATCACTCATTAATATGAGTCAGGAAGCCAACGCAGCTCTCGTAATCGGGCTGGACACCGTTTCGGCCGGCGACTCGAAAGTCGATCACTTTAACTCAGCCGCGTTCATACGCCCTGACTACGGCCTTGTATCGCGATATGACAAAATTCATTTAGTACCCTTCGGTGAATATCTACCGCTCAAAGAGACCCTGCCATTTTTGAGTCTGTTTTCTCCCTATGGCGCCTCCATGGGTATTGAACCAGGAAAGCATGCTGCCAACTTCGAATATAAAAATTGGAATTTTGCTCCGATCATCTGCTTTGAGGATACCGTACCTCATCTGGTTCGTTCGATGGTCAATCAGTCTTCTGCATCTGATTCAACTGAAAAACCGATCGACTGTCTCGTCAATCTGACGAATGATGGTTGGTTTCATGGTTCGAGTGAATTGGATCAGCACCTGATTACTGCATCCTTTCGATGTGTAGAAAACCGAACTCCGATGGTCCGGGCCGTCAATACAGGTGTGTCTGCAGTCATAGACGGCGATGGAATGATTGTCGAACCAGATGTCTTTATTGATGGAGATGATCAGGGACGTACCTCATTTGTCAATTCTAAAACAGGACGCTGGAACAAATCATTAAACGCCGTGTTGATTGATACGATACCACTAGATAACCGTACAAGTCTCTACACGAAATATGGTGACTGGTTTGCGGGAACCTGCTGCTTCTGTGCCATGTTCATCTTTTTTATGGCACTACTGACGCGTAAGCGAAAGCCAGTACCAGCGAAGTCGTAATCCCCATCGGTTTTGAGTCTCGTTCGTCAAATGCTCGCTAATCGTCCATCTCACGCGGGAGAGAAATGGACAGATTTTCTTGCCCATGACTGCTGCTTTGTCCCGCTTTATGCACGGTTGAACGAGTTATCGACAGGATCGATGATTTTTGTCGGTTTAATAAAATTCAGTTGAGACAATAGATTTGCGTGCGCCCCACCTCTCAGACTAAAATAGCGGCCAGGAGCATGGAATCCCTGCGTTCCAGAACTCAATATCGAATCTTACTCAAAATTTTAGATGACGAAGATTGTTTCAAAAAAATGTCACGGGACAGCTGGTACTATAAACAATTAAATGAAGAATGTGGCCCCATCTCATTTGAAGAACTATTTGCGATGGCTCATCAAGGCAAATTAACTCCTCAAATGGATATCAAAAATGGCGAATCGGGCAACTGGTTTCCTGCCCAAGACATTGACGGTTTATTCGAAACAGAGTCTGACCAGCATACGCCTGCATCCAGTGAGATGCCTTCACTGGATGAGTTCTCTATTGTTGATTCCTCGTATGGTGTCGAAGCAAAGGAAAATCTACCTTCCCTGGATGGGTTTTCCATAGTGGAAGATGAAGACAAACTCTCTTCAAATCTGGAATCACAGGCACCCCGTTTTGCCACGCTCGAGGCGGTTCGAAGTAAACATCAGAATATTCAATGGTTCTGCCGAATTCTGAATCAGGAACTGGGTCCGATGTCGGCGGAAGATCTCATGCAACTGCTGTTCGATGGTGAATTAGCTCCCAATGACAAAGTCAAATCATCCACTGAACCGGATTGGGTTGCCGCTCGCACAGTGGCCTTTCTCAGTTCGATTGGTGGTGACTTGGATGAAGATGAAGATACAGAGTCCGAGACCGAGCATGTTGATTCTGATTCCGAAAATACTGAGGTTGAATCGCAAACCAAACAGACAATTCCGGAACCTCCTAAACCGCCGATATTCAAGGCACGCTCGAAACAAAAATGGTACTGCAAGCTAGGTGGTATGGGATATGGTCCGATTGAACCTTATAAAATAAAATTGTGGGCAGAACAGGAACGCATTGAAACCACAGATTTATTAAAACTGGGTCGAAAAGGTGAGTGGTTCGAAGCGTGGCAGATTGAAGCACTGCAATTAAAAAAACCTGCAGAACAGCAGTCGCCCCAGGAAGAAACTCCTACAGCAGAAACAAAAGAAACAGAAACAAAACTTGAAACAGATCCGTTGAAAAAAATGGAGACAGCAACGCCCGCACAAGCGCCACCTCCTCCAATGCCTGTTGCTCCCCCTCCCCCTCGTCCGAAACCAAAAATGAAAGTCCAACGGTCAAATCCACTAGAGGCATTAGGGCCTCTCATGGATCCAAAAATTTTGGGTGGCATTGCTGCTGTAGCCGTTTTAGGTGCGGTCTTTTATTTTGTTCCCCTGGGAGGCTTATTTTCTCCAGGTGGTCAAGAGGAACTGGCGAAACTTCAGGCGGTTCATAAAGAGTTTCTGGCGTTAAAGCAAAAGCAGGCAAGTGAAAGCGAATGGAGCAGCTTTAATAAAAAAGTCACAACCGAAATGGCCCCCATCATCAAAGACCTGGAAGCAAATGCGTCCTCTAGCAACCCGCACATGCAACATTTGATGTGGGCCGCGAGAGACCATCTTAAGAAGATGCTGGACAATGCACAGCAAAAGAACAATCCGGAACAAATAAAATTTGAAAACCAGCTCAAAGAGGCAGAACGACTTATTAGCAAGTGATTTTTTAGCGCTACGCATTGACTAATAAATTACTTTGAAGACTTTGGAGAGATCTTCGCCGAGCGAATCGAATCAGGTATCTTGAGGTAAGCTCGGAATTTTCACTTTCCACCAGGTGAGTAAACGAGTTGGGATTTTGTCACCGTTTAAAATTCCTTCAACCTGGATAAACCGATTGTCTTTTACGCGATACACGAAGGTTACCGGAGTTTTCTGTTTTCGTCCTTTATTCGGCCCCTCGAGAACTTCCAAGTCAAAATATGTGAAGAGCGAAACGTCAGACATTCGCTGCAAATGGAATTTCGCCTGATGTGAATGCAGCAGTTTTCTATTTCGGTCATACATGCTCACTTTCGAGATCTTGTTCGAAATTTCCTGCTCAACTCTAAGAGGAGATCCTTTCGAGTCCTGATCGCTGCGAATCCATTTTCCTTGCAGAGTTTGATAATCTTCTTCGGGGGCAGGTTCTGCAGAAAGCAGGGGCGTTCCAGGAATCAGGATGGCAATCAGGAGCATGAGTTGTTTCATGGAAACTCTTATTCTCATAATCTTGGTTAGAAAAAACGCTGCTATGATTCAAGTCAGTAAGTTAATCCTGGCGTTCGAAATGCAACGGGTGATCTGATTCTAGATCAGCCACGCGCATCGAAATTTTTCCATCAAGCACATCCGTCAATAAATCGCCGCATACATCAGCACGCCAGCCAACCATTAAACGCGGCTTCTTCTCACTCTGTTCTCGATAGACGTGATAGCGTACCAGATGTCTTAAGTCAGCGGTTGTGCCTACCAGACTTTGAGCGACATTCATTTCTGCACAACGATTTGCCAGCGCGATACCCAGCAATTTTCCGATGACCTGTTCATCTTGATTCTGATGGTTATTGGGATTTTCGATATGTTGAGGAAGCTGATCCTTGGGAATCTGTTGCGCTATAGCAATACGCTCTATCACATCAGGGGCCAGCTTGAACATGTTCTTACGATTTAAATCACGTGTCGCTATGAGATCTTGTGTTGTAGTTGGCTTCCGACGAGCAAGTTCGATTAGTAAATCATCGCGCATCACTCTGCGCGCCGGTTGGTCTTTTTTCTGAGCCACTTCGTCCCGCCAGTCGAACAGTTCACGGATGATGGCCAGTTCACGAGGCTTTAATTTATGTAATCCGGAAAGACGGCGCCAGTTTTCTCGATGAAATTCCGAATCGACTTCGTCAATCATGCGCTGGAATTCCGCATCGGCCCATGTAATGCGACCTAGATCGGTTAACTCTTTTTCCTGCGTTTTCCAGATTTTGAGCACGTATTTTACATCGTCCAGTGCGTATTTAATCTGCTGCTCAGTGAGTGGTCTGCGACGCCAGTCTGTACGGGTTTCTTTACTTCCCGCATTCGCATTCAATACACGCGCAACCAGCGCTGTATAAGAAATGGGAAAGCTGCGTGAACGCAAACCTTCTGCAATCTGTAAATCAACCAGCTTTTGGGGTTTCTTACCAGAAAAATGCCGACAAAATCGTACCTCTTCGCGGCCTCCATGCACAATGACCGTCGTGGAATCATTTGTCATGATTTCCCACCAGGGGGATAAATCTTTTACTTCGTAAGGATCGACGGCCACTGACTGACCGTTTAATGCAAACTGCAGCAGTGAAAGCTCCGGACGGTAAGTAAACTCCGAAACAAATTCTGTATCGAATGCAACAATGCCCGCGTCTAAGATTTGATCGCACAATGCGAGAAAATCAGACTGCTGAACAATGAGAGGGCTCGACATCGCTCGATTACTTCCTATTTCTTTTACCAGGATCAACAGATTGATTTTCGGACGGTCACCCGCTGATCTGCTTGGAATTTATCTTACCTAAAACCTAATGTTGTAGATATTTATCGCATTCGTCAATGAACCGAGGGTCTTTTTGTGGCTCTTGTTTACTTTGTCCAGTTATCAAAAATGCGTTAATTCGGCCAAAAATTGCCCTTGAACTCAACAGGATTAAGAAAATCGCGTAACCTGAAATGGCTCCCATGACGATTCTGTTTATAGATATAACATGTATTTTCTACTGATCGGCAAGAATTGCCGATCGATAATTTGGCTTACTGAACCCTCCAGGAGCGCATTGTCATGGCAGACGATGACCCACCAGGAGTCCCGGAATGGGTAGTGACCTATGGCGACATGATGTCATTACTTCTCACATTTTTCATTATGTTGGTTTCATTGAGTGAAATCGTGAATGATGAAAAATACCGGGCCATCCTGGAATCCATTCAAAAGTATACAGGATACCGTACAGGTCCTGTATCTCCTCCGGGAAAGCATTTCCCGATGAATTCACTGGTAAAACAGATGAGTATGCTGGGGTCCTATACAAATACTGCTGAAAGAGGAAGAGGTGGAATTAAGACGCGCGGTATTGAGGGTAGTAACATTCGCATTTTCCGATCGCGAGAAGGGGTTCCCGTGAAGGTCGGAAAATCTCTTCATTATGATCAAACGGAGATAGATCTGAATCCACAGCGAAAGGAAAAGCTGGATCAAATTATCAAAGAGTTGGCGGGAAAACCAAACAGGATTGAATTGAGATCGCATACATCCATCAATCCGCTTCCCGCAGATTCACCGATTCAAGATAAGCTGGTTCTGACCTATGATCGGGGGCGTCAGGCGATGCTCTATTTGATTCAAAAAGGGATCGCACCAAAACGAATTCGAATAACGGCAGCAGCCGATTATGAACTACCCCATCAAACCGGTGATGAAAAATCCGAACAAATGGATCGTCTTGAAGTATTATTGCTCGACGCCTTTGCAGATGGTTCTATCGGTCGCAACAAATAAAAAACCAATCGATTTTTGTTACTCGCCAACCAGTTTGTCAGCAATTTTATGAAGGTGTCGTGAGGCCTCTTGCATTTTCAGAATATGAGGCGTTGAAGTTTCGAGGTGTGCTTCATCGATTCGATTTTTGACACCAGGAGCCAGTGGCACATACATGGATGAAACACGAGCTTTCATACTATTGTCTTCTGTCTCAAGCATTTCTTGATCCTTCATTCTCATTTCATCTAATACGATAGGGTTCCACGTTTCGATCCGTTGATCAGATGAAACATAATTCATCCGTGCCCAGCACCTCAGTCTGAATTCTGCGATTAAACAGGTTGCAGTCTTTGCCTCCTGATTCATTCTGTGATGCCTTTCGC
>NZ_CALEMX010000075.1 GCF_937910335.1 uncultured Gimesia sp.
TCGGAATCAACCACTAAGGTAACAGGAATGTCAGATTAAGTCTTGACTATTACACTTTAAAACTCGCGCGGATTTAGTCAGTCGTCTTCCTTTTCTAGTTCTGTTGTTAGAGAGTAAGTAAATTACTTCCGAAGTTCAAAAGTATTGCGGTTGATCTATTATTCAGTTTTAGTCAGCTTCGCGCAGTGCTTGTGGCGAAAGCAACCAACAACGTGATCGTTGACGAGGCCTGTCGCTTGCATGTGTGCGTAAATAATCGTGCTTCCAACAAATTTGAATCCACGCTTTTTCAAGTCTTTACTAAGCGCATCGGATTCGCACGACGTGGCAGGAATATCGGCAACTTTTTTGTAACGGTTCTGCAACGGCTTACCGTCGACGAAGCCCCAGATATAGTCGCTAAAGCTGCCAAATTCCTTCTGCACTTCAAGAAAAGCCTTCGCATTCGAGATGGTGGACTCGACCTTTAGGCGGTTCCTGACGATCGCTGGATTCAGTAGTAGTTTTTCAACGCGTTTTTTTGTAAACCGCGCGACCTTCAGCACGTCAAAATCCGCAAATGCATCGCGATATCCGTCGCGTTTGTTGAGTATGGTTGACCAACTTAGACCCGCCTGTGCGCCTTCAAGAATTAGAAACTCGAATTGCACCCTATCGTCGTAGACGGGTACGCCCCATTCTTCGTCGTGGTATTCGACATAGTTGGGACTGACTCCTTCAGCCCAGTTGCAACGTACCATCTTTTGTTTCCTCATCGCCAAATCCTCTTACGTGCCGCGAAAATCCCACAACAAAATGGGTCTCTAGCTGCCTCTGATTATGTGAATGCTTGAGTCAGTCCGCCATCGGCCTGAATGTCGGCACCGGTGATGTAACTGCTTTCGTCGGATGCAAGGAAGAGAGCGACATTGGCCATTTCGTCGGGCGAGCCGAAGCGTCCAAGCGGCACGCTGTTGGCAAACTTTTCTCCCATTCCGTCGATTGCTTCTTGTGGCAACCCGGTCTTTCCGTAGATGGGAGTTTCAATTGGGCCGGGGCTGAGCAAATTCACGCGGATTCCTTGTGAAGCGAGTTCTGCTGCGGCTGTCTGTCCAATGGATCGAACGGCTGCCTTCGATGCTGCGTAAGCACTCGCCCCTGGAAAGCCTAGCTTGTTGACAACCGAAGCGTTCAGGATCACCGATGCCCCGGAACTCAACAGTGGCAATGCTTTTTGCAAAGTGAAAAAGAGCCCTTTGACGTTGATGCCGAATACTTGATCAAAGCTGGCTTCATCCGTTTCGGCGAATGGCGCCATCGGCGCTACTCCAGCATTAATGAACAACACATCGATTCGACCGTACTCTTCGCGGATCTGTTCGATCATCCGATCCGTATCAGCCAAATTCGCTGCATCGGCAACGATGCCAGACGCAGCCGCACCAATACTGGTCACCGCTTCATCAACGGCTTCCTTGCGCCGGCCAGTGATGATCACTTTGGCTCCCTCGGCAGCGAAGCGTTTTGCTGTCGCGAGTCCGATACCACTGTTTCCACCGGTGACGACTGCGATTTTGTTGTCAAGATTTGACATGTTCTTTTTTCCCTTGTTAAGTTTGGAGATCTGTTTGAAACAGTAAATTATGTTTTGAAAGACTGTGCCGTAAATAAAAACGGACAGTACGCAGTCTCGTATCGGTAGTGATTCCGAAAAACGCGGGCGCTGGTCACGCCATTTATTCGACACCGTATTTTGGATAGTCCGCGTAGCCTTTCTCATCGAACGAGTACCAAGTCGACATGTCAGCTGGTTCGGCTAGCGGCCAGTTGTGTGTAAAACGTTCGACGAGATCGGGATTGGTGATAAAGGGGCGACCAAATGCAATGAGATCGGCATTTCCGGTTTCGATTGCAGCTTCTGCTGTTGCTTCCGTGTAGCCGACATTGCCCATCAAGGGCGCATGAAAAACCTTTCTAAAATCACGGAGCACCATTGGCTCGCCGAGTTCGTGGAATCCAAAGCTTGTGCCATCCATCACGTGCAGGTAGGCTAATCCGTACTTATCAAGCTGACTGGCGATGTATGTGAATTGTTCCCGGTAATCGGGCGATCCCATATCGTTGAAAACGCCGTTGGGAGCGATTCGCACGGCAACGCGATTCGCTGGGAAGACACTTGTAACTGCGTCGACCACTTCTCCCAGAAACCGATATCTGTTTTCGACGCTGCCACCGTAGGCGTCGGTGCGGTGGTTGGTTTTCGATTGCAAAAACTGGTCCAGTAAATAGCCATTGGCCGAATGGATCTCGACGCCGTCGAACCCCGCAGCTTTGGCGTGCGTCGCTGCGAGGCGATAATCCTCAACGATCTTTGGAATCTCGTCGGTTTTCAGGGCTCGCGGAATCTCATACTGCTTTTTCTGACCGTCGGGCGTGTGAATTCCATCGCCGGTGATCGCGACCGCTGAAGGTGCCACTGGCAGATCACCATCATGAAAATCGCTGTGTGACGCGCGACCCATATGCCAAAGTTGGAGAAAGATACGACCGCCTTGTGCATGAACTGCCTCAGTCACCAATTTCCAACCATCGACCATTTCATCGGTGTAAATGCCTGGCGATTGGTTCCAGCCGTTTGCCTGCGTTGAAATGGTAACCGCTTCGGTAATAATCAATCCTGCGGACGCGCGTTGAGAGTAATACTCGGCCATCAGCGCGTTAGGGATCCGATTATTACCCGCTCGGGAGCGCGTCATCGGAGCCATCACCACATGATTGGCCAGCGTCAAGTCTTGCATCTCAAATGGCTCGAGTAATTGTTTGGTTGCAGGTTGCGTATTCATTTAGGATTCCGATCTTTTCTAAAGATTTAGTTGAAGAGCATGATTTAATTGAACGATCAGTCAATAAGTGTCGAAATAAAGAGAGTTTGATTACTCCATTTTTGAAAGTGCTATTTTGACGACGTCTTTTAATGCCGCCTTACTTGCCGAGGCTTTTCCCATCACGACCATTCCATGAAGTGTATTGTTGAGAAACCTCGCCATGGCTCTTGTATCCGTGTCGGCAGAGATCTCACCGGACTCCACCGCGCGATCCACTGCGTCCTTAAACTCTTTTTCCAGGCGATTGAGGGCGGACCGAACAATTTCGGCGACCTCTTCGTCATGCGGTGCCAACTCGACAATCGAGTTGGTTAACAGGCAACCACGACATTCGCCTTTGGTCATAAACGACACAACTGCCTCCAACGTCTGGCGAATATTTTCCACACCGGAACCTGGAGCCCGCAGCATATCGATCAGCGGCTGGCTATTTTGACTGGCATAGTGCTTCATCGCCTCGACGAACAACGAGTGTTTGTCACCAAAAGCGTTGTAGAGGCTTTGTCGTCCAATCCCCATCTCGGTGGTCAAATCTGTGAGCCCCGTCGCTTCGTATCCGTTACGCCAGAACAGGTCCATCGCCTTTTCAAGAGCCTCTTGCCGGTCAAATTCAGTGGGTCTTCCAATCGTCATGATGCTATTATCGGACATATGGACCATTCAGTCAATAACAATTCTGTCTATTTTTTGAGAATACTGAAAGATGTCATATAGAGGGAACGCGAGCGTGCAGAGGCGACAAGCACCGACTTGTTTGTTCAATCGCCGTTCGAAGCGTCGGTTGGACCAACCGACCTCAGTTTCACCCGTCGCAAAATTATACGATAGCAACATTCGTTTTTCGGACTCCTTGGGGTTGTTAAGACAAACTACAGCGTGCTTGAGTTTTGTCCTTGATACGTTGGTATTATTGGCTAACATTAATAGACAGTTGCTCCATCGGGTATAATCCTCATTCTGTTCCGAAAACAAAGAACAATGCGCTATCTCATATTATTTGTCCTGCTAGCTTCTTTCCCCATTTCGGCCTTTGGTCAGGCAAAAATGCCACAGATTCAGATCGTTTTCTTTACCCCGGCAGATGTCGATGCTCCGGCTGGTGTCTCCAGGCGATTGACACAAGTGGCCGACTACACGGAAGCGATGCTGGTGAAATGGATGAAAGTGTGGGACTACTCTCCAAAACGTGAGCAAATCTTCCAGCGAAACAGCGACGGTAGCGTGAAGATTTTATTCGTCAAATCGCCTGAGACTCTTGCGAGTGGAAAATTTCCGTTGAAGGGCGGAAACCTGTCGCGAAAAGGAAAGCTGTTGGCAGTTCAGAAATTCAAAATCCCCAAAAATTTAGACGTTTGGTGGGTCTGGGTTTATGTAGGTGACCCTCCGATGAAGTACAGTAGTTATCTAGGCGCGGGTAGCGCGGCAACGGGAGGGTTGTCTCAGGTAAACTATACGAATCTGCCGGGTGAAATCTCCCCGGCGGATAAGTTGGCAAAACCGTTTCTGAAAGAATTGACTTTGAAGGGCACCATCCACGAATTCGGTCATGCACTGGGGCTTCCGCACAATGGGCCACTTGTGAAACTTGATCTAGGGATGCCTTTGATGGGAGCGACCATAGCCAACTATCGCAGAGTGATGAAAAATCGGGAAGCGCGGGGTTATGTTACGGAAGCCTCAGCGGCGATTCTTTGGAAGCATCCGTTATTTACGGGGACAGCACATCGTCGCTATCTCATTCCAAAGGTCGAGTGGCATGCTATCGCCGTGAAGAACGACCACAAGAAACGGGTGGCACATCTGACCGGGCGCATTACATCGAATATCCCGGCACATAGCATTATTGTTTACGACACGGCACCTGACGTGCGAACCCAATATTTCCAAAAACCATATGTGGCGCGTGTTGAGAAAGATGGTACTTTTGATATCACGATTAGCGAGCCGGTGAGTGTACAGGCAAAGGGAGTATTTAAGATCGTTGCCTGTTGCGAAAACGGAACGATGACCGGTGATGGAAAAGACCGCGGACTTAAGAGCGCGCATGAGATCAAGTACCGGACCTCGCGCACGGGGTATCAATTGATCAAATGATCAAATGAAATGCGGTGACTGATCTTTGGGGTATGAGTGCTTTCTGAGGCCGAGTTTTATGACGAGTTTGACAAATACAGGTCTCGTGACATCTTTTGGTCTTGCAGTCACTTTTTCGTTACGGGGTTCGTTAGATCGAGAAAATCCTTGGCCTTCAAGTAGTATCCGACGCCTCCTCTGATGCCGGTATAGCAAACCACGAGGAAACTGCACTGGTCAAGTTGATCAGCATCAACGGAAAAGGCAACGGTGGTGATGTCTTTCGGCTGGCGATGATGAACGGGATTGGGTTGGAGCTTCGCGGAGACTAAATGGTTTCCTTGATGATCATCCATCCGGAGCTCTGCATAGGTAAAATTTTCCAGCCATCCTTCTTTCTTAAATTCGAGCCAAACTTTGATGCCTGCATCACCATTCTTGCGGGCATGCATGGTGATACCATATTTTTCTTTAGCAGCTTCCTTCGTGAGTACTCCGACGCTGATCATCCCAAAGCTTGGGCTGGTAGAGAACGTTAAAACGCAGATGCTGAGCAAAACCGTCGATATGCGAGATGCCAATTCCATGTTCTTCTCCCGTTTACGGTTTAGGTATTGGACAACGATACAACTTGGTTATAGATCGTTTCTGCCTAGTACCTGTCGGCCTCTCTTTCTGGGCTAACGCGTAGGCAGTGAATTGACGTGAATGACATTATAGTTGTTTGCTCAACTGAACAATACAGGAATTCTACTTTTTACAATATCGGCTCATCGAACACCGTTCAAAAGTGACCGGGCCATTACACTTTCCCGGACATTTCTAATCGTTCGATTTCACGGGTTTTTTGATATCACTCAAAGAGCTCTGAACAGACCGGGTTTCTTTTAAACTTTGGGGGTCACCCTGAAAGAAATTCGGGATTGTCTAAACAACGGGAATCGGTCAGAGCATTCACACTATTCAGAACAATTATCCCTTCAGGTTCGCGCAATCCAGAAACCGCCCTTTATTCTCATTGTCTTTATCATTGTCATGTTGTCGTTCAGGCTGTTACAATATTAAGACGAATTTGCCAAAGGTATTTTTTTACGTGTCGCCTTCAGACTGAAAACTAATAAAACACAACCAATCATCAAGGGGTTGATTATGCTCTCATCGAAATTATTTTCTCGTCGTCAGTTTGTGCAGTTGGCGGCGACTGCTGCTGTTTCCAGTCCCTTGCTCGCACGCGGGGCGGAAAATAAAGGTGGCTATCTCAACGGTCGCCTCTATAAGACTCTTAAGATTGGGATGGTGGGAACTGGTAAGACGTTCGAAGAAAAGTTTACGATTGCAAAAGAAGCCGGTTTTGACGGGATCGAATTGAACTGTCCGGGGATCGATGTCAAAGAAGTTCGAGCCGCTATCAAAGCGACAGGACTTCCGGTCGACGGGTCGGTCAACGCCGGTCACTGGTCGGTTCGCCACACCGATGCCGACGCCGGGACTCGTGCGAAAGCGCTGGAGAGTTTGAAGGAAGCGCTGCGCCAGACGCATGCTGTCGGTGGAAACACGGTTCTGCTGGTTGTGGGTCGTGGAAGCGATGGCCCGGAAGAAGAAATCTGGAAACGATCGGTTGAGAATATCTCAAAGGCATTGCCCGTGGCTTCCGAACTGGGAATCCACATCGCGGTCGAAAATGTGTGGAACCAGTTCTGCTACGACCACGAAGGTGACCATAGTCAGACCGCGGAGAAGTTTGTGAAGTACATCGACGAATTCGATTCTCCCTGGGTCGGCATGCAGTTCGACATTGGGAATCACTGGAAGTACGGCAGTATGGGCGACTGGATTCGGCAGCTCAATAAACGGATCGTGAAGCTTGATCTGAAAGGTTTCTCGCGCGAAATGAGCAAGTTCACAAAGATCGGCGAAGGTGATCTGGACTGGGCCGATGTACGAAAAGCGCTCGCGGAGATCAAGTTCACCGGTTGGGCGGCAGCGGAAGTCAGAGGCGGCGATCTTGAGCGTCTGAAAGAAGTGTCGGCCAACATGGATCGCGTCTTCGGCCTGACGCCGAAATCCAGCTGATGCAGACGGATTGCGGTACGCTTCGTCCCGTGCGTTCTAATACGGTAAAAACAAAGGGGTCAGCGGCGGTGCCATTCGTCGCGGGCCCTTTTTTTCTAGACTCTCAGTGCCGAACCCGTGGAGCTTGAGCAAAAGTGCAAAACTTTGATGGCACCATCCAGACCTCGGGATGCAAGGCGCCTGAACCGCCTTCCAAAATACGTCTGCCTCGCGGTTCACCATACCAAAGTACTAAATGACCTGCTGGTGCTCTGCCATCCTCTGGTGTGCCAACAATCACAGCGAGCAATCCGTCGTGCTCGACAAACAGTCCTCGTATAAATTCACTCATAATTCATAATGCTCAGTGACCTAACTTGAATTGTTTATTTTAAACTGATTTTCAATCCCATCTCATTTTTCATATGAAGTAAAGCCTCTGCATTTCCCATTGCATCATCTACAGGATTATGAGTGTGCCTGGTTGTTCTAAGATGTTTAAAATTCTTAAACATATCACTTTCCATTCCTTTGTATAAGGAACCTAAATTAGTAGAACTAAACCCAAAGGGATTTTCATTAATGAAGTGAATGAAATACCAATTAATAAACTGCCAATCAAAACCATTATTGTCACTAAAAAACAATGGTCGCGATTTGCTATTGTTTTTAATCCAATCTCGAAATTCCTGCATTACTTTTTCAGGATCATCGAACTCTAATATTTCTTCTCGACTAAATCCTGACACTTTTAAAGCGTCGGGTATCCATTTTTCACTTATTGGTTTTAACTTCCCATAAAATGTTTTATTTAATTCGTTGTCGACGATAACAGCTCCAAAAGAGATCATCGAGTAATCTCCTGGAATTGGGCCATCACTCTCGACATCGATCATTATTACTGCCATTTCTACTTCCTCTATAATTTCATTTGTAAAAGCGTAAACCGGACTTCGATGTATCAAGTTGTCATTTATGTCAATCCACGCCAAGGTCTTCGATAAATCTGGCTGTTGGAACAACCTCATCATCATCTACGCCTAGCTGATCGACGACAATCCGTTTGACAATCGAGAACACGGAGTCGTAATCTGTTTCCGTGGGTGGATTCGTCGCTATGGTCAGGCCAACCATTCGTTTCGTTATGTCACCAAACGTTTTATATCCTTCAGGTGTTCGCGTTCGCAAACCAATCGTTGACCAATGTAGAACAATGCCGAGTGCAATCGTTGCACACGAAATCAATATCAGTATTTCAATATGCCAGGGAGGAAAGGCCATCAAGAGAATCGGAAATCCCAGAACAATCAGCAGCAAAGTTTTCCGGAGCCATGGAGGGCGCCTCAGGTCAGGAGGTGTTGTTTCCAGCAGCTCAGGAAGCCGACGCCAAAACTGTTTTCGTTCTGCTTCGGGCAGACAGTCTTCGACTTTATCACGGGGGCGAATTCTTAATTCAGGATCATTGCTTACGTCTCGAACCAGTCTTCGTAGTGAGAGAAAACATGTCAGCGACGGGCATCGTAATGTTTTTGACGCGTGAATTCGTTCGAGGCTAAAATCGACCAAATTGCCCACCGTGCGTAATTCACTATAGGCGGAATCCGGTATCGTAATTCCGAACTCGTCTTCAATTTCCATTACCAGTTGGACGCCGTCAAGTCCCATGATTTAAGTACATAACTTATTATTCACCTGCACGCCCTTGTTCATATATAATGCAGATAGGGAACAAACACATGCAAAATGACCGGTTTTAGTTCTAATATGATTCCAGTATGCTGTATATGGTATCAGTCGCTAAATACATATCAAGCTTATACTTCTGTGTGATTAGGTATTTTTATTCAGGCAGCTGCAGAGTTGAAAAACAGAAAACACAACAAGGTGTGAAATTGCGGAAGACTCATTTTGCATCTTGCTTCCAGAAGTGAATCAGTTTCGTGGATGCTTTCGTTCATATCCGGAAAATCACCGTTATCCTGTCTGTAGATTCTTTGAACGTGTTTTGATCAGGCTGATGTTATTGCTGAATTATTTCTACCACGAAAATCACGAAAGACACGAATTTTTCTCACCATGTTGAATTCCATGATGAAAAACAATCAGACATGGCTTCGAAATCTTCTCTCAGCTTGACAAAAGCAAAATAATGCCGGGTGCAAACGTTGCGAGAGCCAAATCAACATCAGTATCCAGCCTCAAGCCTTGCTGCCTCATATCGTTCGTAAACGATAGTGGGGTTAAGTTCCTTAAGTGAGCGATCCATGTATTGTTCATTGTCGTCGGAGTCTGAGATGGCGATCTGTATTACAGAGTCTTCGGGCTTGCGAAATTGAACAAATAGACCCTCGCGAACGAGTTTGTCCATTACGTAAATTATCGCCTCAAACATATCATCGCGGAACAAATCGTATTCTGACACGTCCTGATAGTTAGGCATCATGGACTCTATTATACGGGAGGATTGCTCGAAATGGGCTGCGAATCCACCCTCGTATTTCCATTCAACAGTGAACCAAAAAGACTCGAAACTATTCGATCTCGGTCGCGCCACCGAATCGTTGAATGCTTCAACAGAGTTAAAGGCCACGTCAACGCCACTCGCACTGTCGTCTGTGTAAAGCGCGAATCCATAGAGCAATTCGTGGCTGTGGCTTGAAATTGCTGCCGTGAACGCATTTCGAGCGTCGGCGAGAAGCGCATTTCTTAAGGCGTGGACTTGTTCCAATGACATGAGGTGCCGCCAGGAGTTCACTGTATAACTTTTGGTTATGCTGAAAGCGATAACATATAATAGCACGGAGACTTCATAGACTGTAAGATACGAAAAATTATACCAAACTAAAACCACCAGTCAACGAGGAGTCTTATCACATGATTGCCGAAGGGACTGACCGGAAAATCGCCGTTACGCGGTCTGGTAGGCGTTGTTGCAGATTTTTTTTACCACGAAAATCACGAAAGACACGAAAGACACGAATTTTTCTGTTGGTGTCGTGTTTGCTTTTCTTTCCGACATTCCATTATGAAAGATGTTGTTGATCTTCCATTCGAACATTCGAATCCGTGTTCGGTGGTAACTCGGATGTACAATTTCCGATGACTGCTTAACGAGCGATTGAGGGGTCTGGATTTGAGTTACGGGACAACTCTGAACGTGGACTGTGTTCCGAGTCTGATTGGTACTTCGGAAACAGCAACAGTCACTCTCCTCGGTACTGCCTGACGCACTCTCTGCAATTGCATGAAGACTGCTTCAAACTTCTAACTCAGCCAGAAGATCAGCTCGACGAATTATTGCCCGATGATTGGCTTGCCGATCATCGGGGAGCGAGACGACAAAGATCTGCTGAAGCAAAGATTTTCCTGGAATCTTTTCCGGGTGTTGTTTACGATATTGTCACCAATAATTTTGAACGAAATACTACCTGACAGTATCATTAATCAACTGGTTGCCTGTGAGGCTGAAGCAGATTCCGTCTGGGGAATGTCGGCTCATCTGGTTGACGTCAACTTTACCGAAGGAACATACCGATGAGTCACGCCCATGACGACTTTTCCAAGATCGGATTTGCCAAGACATTCTTTCTGCCTGCTCTGTTGATCTTTGCGATTCCAGTCGTTTCTCTTTTCTTCTTTCTGTACATTCAAGGGCATTATGACGATGAAGCCCGCGCTGGAATTCTCGGTCAAATTCGAGCCGATAAGAGTCTCACCGAAGAAGAGAAAGCCAATACCAAAGAGCTGTTCGGCAACGTTCCCCTTTCGCGTCTGATAACCATTTCTGGGAATGAGGACATGGTGAGTTCCGGAGCGGCCTTCGACTATGCCACATTTCGTTGGGCCATTCGTCTCTCGCTGTATTCCATCATCGGCGGCGTTGTGGTGTTCGTGCTAAGTGCTCTCTGCGTCGTTGCATCGCTCCGATCGCAGTGGGTCCAATATGTGAGCCTGTCGGTCAGTTGGCATGTGCTGCGCATTTATGGAGCCGCGCAGGTCTTGATCCAGGGAGTGCTGTTATTTGCTTTGTCCTACTGGATTACTGCGTTCTTTTTTGAGATCTACGTCCCCAAGTTGATGATCATTGTCGGAATACTCGCGTTGGCTGCGATCGGGGCAGTCATCAAGTCGATCTTCATGAAGCTCCACAACGAAACAGTTGTTGAAGGGACTGTGATCGAGGGGGACTCTTCGCCGGAGTTATGGCAAGAACTGAGTGATATCTGCGAGAAGGTCAGCACCGAGTTGCCCGACCAGGTCATCGCTGGCATCGACGACAACTTCTTCGTTACTGAGCAGAGCTTGACGGTGGGAGAAAAGAAGTATAGCGGGCGGTCGCTGTTTGTCAGCCTCTCACTACTGAATCAATTGAATGGGAAGGAAGCAGACGCCGTGCTGGCCCACGAAATGGCCCACTTCAGTGGCAATGACACGATTTATTCACAGAAGATTTCCCCCTTACTTGTCCGCTATGACCATTACCTGCAAGGGCTCTACGATGGTGGTCTGTCTCTGCCGATCTTCTACTTCATGAACTGCTTCCGTGCATTGTATGAAGTCTCGCTGGGGCGTCTTAGCCGTAAACGTGAATTCCGTGCGGATCGAATTGCCACGGAAGCGACTTCTCCTGGAGACATGGCAGGTGCGCTACTAAAGATTATTGCCTACTCGAGTTACCGTGCGAAAGTCGAACAGGACATCTTCCAGAAAGAAGAGGTACTGGAAAATGCGAATGTGTCGCAGGAGATCGAGCAGGGGTTTGACGACTACGCTGGTAGCTTTCTATCTAATCCGGACATCTCGCATCTGCAAACCTCACATCCTTTTGACACGCATCCCTCTTTGGCCGATAGAATGAAGGCCGTTGGGTGTTCCCTGGAATCACCCGATTCGCAAGCCATGCTGTCCGCTCCAGGCGATGGACAGTGGTTTGAGAAAATCGAAGCTGCAGAACAACTGGAAGGTGAACAGTGGAAGGCATATGAAGAGAGCTTCCGCGCGTACCATGAGGAAACGCTGCCCTATCGTTTTCTGCCCGAGACAGATGACGAATTGGCGATCGTTGTAAGGGCGTTTCCCGAAGTGCAGCTTGAAGGAATAGATGGCTTGCTGACGATTGACCACGAATGCATCCAGTTACATTCCTGGGAATCTCCCTTGCGGTTTGGCGACATCCAGGATTGTCAAATGGACGAGAAGAAAACGTTAAGTTTCGTTACGACATCAGGCACTCCGAGTACGATTAACCTCAAGAAGTTTACGGACCAACAGAAAGTGATCGAGGCGGTCGAGCGTTACTACTCCCGCTACTTGGCCGCGAAAGAGTATCAAGCACATGTCAAGCAGCTTGACACTACCGGCGACGAGTGAGCTTGCCGATGCCCGATGCTCTGCTCAGCTCAACATTCACAAACTCGTTGAACTTATCGAAATCCAACGCAGAAAGACTGAGAGCATCAACGCGAGCGTGATAGCTAAAGAGCCCCCAATGTGATTGTTATCTGATTGAAAAGGGCTCTCCCGAGAAAGGTTCGATTTTGTTTGCTGTCCCGCATTTGACGGGATTAGCGGAAATTTGATCTTGTGTTCAATCTGAGTAGCGTTCGAAATCGAACGAAGCGCACGGGCCCGATGCACTATCCTCAGGTACTATTCGACCAATGCCATTTCGCGAAATGGGTGATTTTAATGTATGTACCGGAGTACGTATTAGTTGATAGGATTACAAAAGCAACCGAGACAGGAGAATTATAGTTTTTCAAGTGCCGAATAGTTCTGTAAATATGGTGTGACTGAGTTTTCGGCTTTACGGGATTGAGCCGTGATATTTGTTTGATTACACCCTCTTTCACTAATCTCCGGCTAGAGCGGGCTTGAGATCAGGATTTGAAACAATTTGCTTAAAGTGTTCCATGACATGACCAAGCAGCGGGGCTACCTCATCGACCTGGATGACTATGAGATCACCGGGTCGTACCACTAAAAATGCTCGATCGATTGCCTCGAGGGGATCTGTAATAATTTCGATACTGGTTTCAGGAAAACCTGTTTCTAACGCGCCTGACCGCACCAGATCAGGTGTCTCTCCCGGGGCCCGATTACGTGGATCAACATCCGCCACAATTAAGTGGTCGTAGACTGAAGCTAAGGCCGCACCAAATTCCTTGATGTTGTCATCTGTTCGATTTCCAGTACCGTGGGCAACTACAATTTTTCGCCCGGTGCTGATATGCGGTAGTGCCGCACCTAAAGCTTTTATTGCTGGCACGTTATGCCCGTAATCGATAATAACCTTAAACGTGACAAAGTCGATGAGGTTCATTCTGCCGGGATTCTGCGTGGCGCTGGGGTGAAAGGTACTGATACCGTTTCGAATCATATCTACCGGAGTACCTAGCCCATGCAGTGCCGCAACCGCTGCCAAGACATTCGCTGTGTTAAATGTTACCACACCTCGCAGGGTGATTGGAGCATCGAGTATGGAGAGAACATTCACAGGGGGCTCGTCGGAACGGATGATAACATCACCACCTTCCAGGACGACCACAGTACCCCCCGCAGCCAGATGTTGAGTCACTATTTCATTCTCTGGATACAGGGAGAAATAGATTGACTCACCGCCAGCCCGGTCCTTGAGTCCTACTACGGTAGGGTCGTCTGCGTTGAGAACGGAAAATCCCGACTCTCTCACAACTTCGATGACGGTGGACTTAACGAGAGCAAGATCCTCGAGATCTTCCACACCGTCTGTTCCGATATGGTCTTCATCCACATTAAGCAGAATTCCGACAGTGCAGTTTTCAAAACCGAGACCCCGCCGAATGATGCCACCGCGGGCGACTTCTAATACTGCGTGATCGATGGTGGGCTCGCGAAGAACCACACGCGCTCCCTCAGGGCCACTGTAATCTCCAGCAGCTATGGTCACACCATCGATCTCAATGCCCGTCGTGCCTGCAAGACCAACATTTTTTCCACTGTACTTCAAGGCATGGGCAATCAGCTTTGTGGTTGTCGTCTTACCGTTGGTTCCTGTAACGGCTATGATCGGAACATCAAAATTTTCTGTTAATGGGAAGAGCATTTTTACAAAAGGCCTGGCAACATTGCGTGCTTTGCCATTGGTCGGATTCAGATGCATTCTGAATCCTGGGGCAGCATTGACTTCAACGATCCCTGCGGATTCAGAGTTCAATGGTTGTTGAAGACTGGGAGCCACTATGTCGATGCCAATGCAGTCCATTCCGATGAGTCGGGCGATGCGTTCGCACATCAACCGAACGTCCTGGTGTACCTCATCAGTGACGTCGCATGCTGTCCCTCCTGTGCTCAGGTTGGCAGTAGATTTGAGATACAGCTTGTCTTCAGTGGGAAGCACGTCGTCAACGGTGAAGCCTCGCAGTGCGATTAATCGCAGGGTCATGTCATCCACGGTAATAGTCGTAAGCACGCGCTCATGCCCGATGCCTCTTCGTGGATCGGCATTGATTATGTCGATCAACTGACGAATCGACGAGATACCATCGCCAACGACGTGTGCTGGTTCTCGAAGTGCCGCCGCCACCAGCTTTCCGTTGATCACAAGCACTCGAAAATCAAATCCAATCAGGTTTTTCTCCACAATCACAGATTCGCAAATATTTTGCGCAGAAGCGAAAGCAACATCCAATTCAGCCGCGTTGGATACGCACGCGGTAATACCTCTACCATGATTTCCAACTTCTGGCTTCACAGCAACCGGGTAGCCAATTTGTGCCGCCGCCTGCGTTGCTTCGTTGAGAGACACAACGAGTTTTCCATCAGGGGCTGGGATCCCAGCCTGTCGGAGAAGTTCTTTCGTTCTGAATTTTTCGTCGGCTATTTCAACTCCGAGAGCGCTGGTTCGATCGGTCAACGTTGACTGAATGTGGCGTTGTTTAACGCCATATCCCAGTTGAACGTGACTGTCTTCGTTGAGTCGTTGTGCTGGAATTCCTCGGCGTTTAGCTTCTTCTACAATGCTATGGGTGGAAGGGCCAAGCATGTCGTTCTCACGTAACTGCTTGAGCTCAAAAACGAGTGCCTCGATATCAAACGAACGATCCCGGGCAACCGCTTCGACCAATTCGACTGCTGCTTGACCCGCACGGAGACCAACCGATTCGACCCGGTAGCGATAGACGACTTTATAGATGCCTTTGTCGATCGTGTCGTAGGTTTTACCAAATCCAACATCCATCCCTGCTAGGCACTGTGCCTCTAAAGCAATATGCTCGACGATGTGACCTAGCCACGTGCCGCGCTGCAGTCGCTGCAAGAAACCGCCGGGCTCACCAACAGAGCATTGATGATTGTATAACGTTGGAATTAGCTTAACCAGGCGTTCCGGAAAACCGGGAAGGGTATCCGAAGGTTGCTCTTCGAATTCACCAATATCAAGCAGCATGAAGATGGTTGGGTAACGGCTGTAACGATTTGGTCCCCTGAGGGCGCGTTGTTCCAGAATTTTCATGCGGACTCCCGTGCGCTTTGTCCGTGCCAAGCCATGCCGTGGCGCGCACCACCCGCATAGCCTGTATGATTCACAACGATGATCCCAATGTCGACGCTTTCAGCAAGTTCATTCAGTGCCCAGTTAACCGTCTGTTCGGGACTCTGTCCTTTTTCAAGTTCAAGATAGGCGCGGTAGGCCAGTAAAGACCTCGCGATGTATTCTCCATCACCGGTCGTCGCAATCGCCCCGGCCTTGCCCGCGTACAGACCGCAACCAGGCAAGGGAACATCTCCCACGCGACCACGGAGTACGATTGTTGTTCCACCTGAACTCAATGCACTCGCAAAAGTCTGTCCGTCCCACGCCACACTGCCTACTGTGTCAGTACCAAGGACCTCACGGAGTGGAGTCTCAAAATTCCACGCCTGCTCAAGATCGGCACGCGACCATTCATCAAGCTTACCGCCGACGGACAGTACCTTCTGAAGTCGTTTTTTCGCTCTCGAGGTGGTTGGGTCATAGTCGTCAAAGCCGCATTGACGGGCATAGTTTGTCGCACCATCACCCACAAGCAGGATGTGAGGGGTATCAAGCAGACGTCTGGCCACAGCAATCGGGTTTTTCACACGCTCAATCGCAGCCACTGCTGCAAACAGGCCAGTGCTCGTCATACATGACGCATCCATTTGGATTGTGGTGCCATCGAGGCGAAGATTCGAGCCACTTCCCGCGTTAAAGCGTTCGTCGTCTTCTAAATTTTGCGTGGCAGCAATGACGGCATCAATCGCATTTTTGCCTTGGTCAATCATCTCAAAACCGGTGCGACAGGCACGCAACGGCCCATCTTCATAAGCTGGGTTTGACGACGATCCACCGTGACAAACTATAATTGACATACACTGACTGTATCTTCGCCACAGGTTAGAGTACAGTGTGAATGATTTGAATCGCATATATAAAACACAAACAAAGCGAATGACTTGAAAAAACGACCATCAAAGCCCAAACGAAGATCCCGTATTTTAATTCCCATCGGCGGAAATGAAAAAAAAATCCGGATTCAGAAATATTTCGTGAAATGGTCGATTTGGCGGGGGGCACCAATGCACGAATCGTTGTCGTGCCCACCGCCAGCGAGAATCCTGGCGATCGAGCGCGCGACTACAAAGTACTTTTTTCGTCTTTCAAACCTAAAAGCATTCAGACAGTGCATATTGGAGAACGTTCCGATGCAGGATCGGCAGCGCTCTGCAAGATCATCAGTGAAACAACTCTGTTTATGTTTGGAGGAGGCGACCAACTTCGCCTTTCTTCGCTGATTGGGGGTACGCCACTGCATCATGCTTTATTGGAGCGGTATCGAGAAGGTGGTTGCGTCATCGCCGGTACTTCTGCCGGCGCTGCAGTGCTTCCCGAGGTCATGATATTCCAGAACAATCGATTCCGATTATTTCGGAAGGGGGGCATCGAAATGACGAAAGGATTGGGCCTCATTCAGGATATGATATTCGATACCCACTTCGTTCAGAGGTCACGAATCTCCCGCCTCGTACACGCGATGGCGACCAACCCAGCGTTACTGGGACTTGGTATAGAAGAAAATACAGGCTTGATCATCGAAAATGAACACCTGGCTCGTGTTATTGGAACAGGAACAGTGATCGTCGTAGACGGAAGTGCGATTCAGATCAACCACATCGGGTACGCAGAAAACAGAGATCCCTTTGCCCTGACTAATGTGATCTACTCAGTACTTTCAGCTGGCATGGTATACGATCTCAAACGCCGAACGGTCGTCGATCCTGGACCCACGGCCCCTCCGAAAAGCACAGTACCCAAACCGAGCAAGAGGCTCCAAAAAGGCAAATGATGAAGCCTGAATATGCTATTAGGCAAAGTAGTGGCTACTACAAATAAATTGTGACTAAACACACTTGATCACGCCATTTCATCAATCCTTCGATTTTCAAAGTGCTTACACTAACAGCAATTAATATCTGAATTTGAGTCTCCTGTGTATGAAATACTTATCCCGAGAATCAAATTCACTGAACTCATTTCAGCAGTTCGTATTTCACACGGCTGAGACCGAGAAAAATATCAGTATTCAGATAATATTCTCCGGGTAATATTCTTTACTCGGACAACAGATACTCTCAGCCGCGCATAAAGAGTTCTCAATAGATCAGGGTGTACTCGTGCTGGATTTTCATGTGTGTCGGGGCGGGTTACATCGGGTAGAATCTCTGCTCGGTGCTTGATTGTAGTGACGTTATTGCAGAGTTTTTTTACCACGAAAAGCACGAAATGTTCGGCTCCATATTCCGGTTCCTGCTCGTTGTGCTCGGTCCGAAATGTATTCGGGGTTGATTGTTTTTTTCACTGGCGGGCGGACACATGGGTCCGCGCTCTACTTAACATATGGGACATCGCTGTGCTTTGCCTATGGGATTGAGTTTTATGATTTTGTTGCTCTGGTTTTTAGTTGGTTTCCTGCCAACGGCGGTTAGCGCCGTGCCGCTCACTTATTTATTTCTGGTGACTGGTGTTGTGTTGCTCATCTTTCTAACGGAGGTTATCGCAGTGCTGCTCAAGTTTTGGTTGACTATGACTGTTTCTCATTTTTGTGAACGGCGTGGGGGAGTCAAGATTATTTTGTTGCGAGTTGAGTGGTTAATCGCTGCCAATCGGTGGTTAAAATGTGTCAATACGTGGTCAATAAGCGACCAAAGGCGGTCGATAAGCGGTGAACATTGGGAACAAGTGCAAGAGATGTTGACGTCCACTTTTCTGAAACGGGGAACTTTTATAGTGTTGAATTTGAATGACTGTTGCTTTTCTCAGTGGATGAATTTCTCACTCGCGCGCGACGCCTGCAACGCATAATCGCGAAAGACAATTGGCTGTCAAGGTCTGTTTTTTTAGTGTTTTCCGCGTGTTCAGTTCGAGTCATAAAACATGGCGAGCGTATTTTGGGAGCGTGCTCAAAGTGAACTGGATCTGTGAAAGTCTATGGGTATGATTTCGGACTACAACTGGCTGATCGTTGGCGTTATCATAATTTTATAGTGATCTGATTTTTCAATTTGAACTTATTAAAACTAATCATACTGGAGAGTACGACTATGAGATCTGTTTGTCTGGCTGTTTATTTGCTCTGCTCGCTTGCTGTCGCTCCGATCGAGACGCCGGAGCCTGATGAGCGTATCGCGGTCTGGCCTGATCGGCCTTTGCTGGAGAAGAGCGATGATGAAGTGGAATACAAAAATATCATTCGAATCAAAAAAGTGACACGGCCGGCGGTTGAATTTTACAAATCGAAAACAGCCAAAGCGAACGCCCCGTGTGTCGTGATTTTTCCGGGTGGCGGCTATAACATTCTGGCTTACGATCTGGAGGGAACAGAAGTTGCGGAATGGCTGAATTCGATTGGCGTGCATGCTGTGGTTGTGAAGTACACGGTGCCCGGTAATCAACGCGAGGCTGCATTGAAAGATGCACAGCGGGCATTTAGCATCGTGCGGAGTAAGGCAAAAGCGTGGGGCATTAATCCGGAACAGATTGGTGCGCTGGGTTTTTCTGCAGGTGGTCATCTGGCTGCGAATTTATCAACAAACTATCAAAAGCTGAATTACGAACCCATAGATGGCATCGACAAGTTTAGTTGTCGGCCTGATTTTACCGTGTTAATTTACCCTGCCTATATTTATGGGGAAAAAAACAAGCGGGCGATGGCGCCGGAAATCAAAGTGGATGCCAAGACGCCGCCCGCTTTTATTGTGCAGACGCTGGATGATCGACGACTGGTTGACAGTGCGTTTAATTATACGCGTGCATTGAAAGATGCCAAAGTGGATGGCGAGCTGCATCTGTACGCGAAGGGGGGCCATGGTTATGGTCTGCGGCCTTCGGTCAATCCGATTTCTGGCTGGCCCAAACTGTGTGGAGAGTGGTTGAAACGGACGACACAGAAATAATTACTGTGGACGATTACTGGGGACGATTACCGGAAAGATCGGAGCATCATCAAGGGCCGCCAACGACTTTGAAGCGGCCCTCGGGTTGTGTTTCTGCTTTCTGGAATTCGGCTCTTAAGTCGATGTCGCCGCGAATTTTGTTGTCGATTTCGATTGTGAACTGGGTGCGACCGGTGGGCAGAGACAATAGCGTTGATTCTGTTATCGGGATGGGTGTCTGGTTCTGATAGACTTTTACGCCTTTGATCGAATTGAGTTTGAGTTGTACGTTGCCGGCCTGGGTGATATCGACAAACGCCACTGCCCGAGTGAACGGTTTTTGCAAATTGAAACTGCTGGCGGGCAGCGTGCCATTAACCATGCTGTAGGTGGCTAGAGAAGCATTTTCGAAGGTTTGGAATTGTTGCAGATCGGCGGTTGTTAAGGGTTCATCTGCGGCGCGAAGGCGCCAGCGTCTTACAACCTGAGCGACAGATGTGGCGTAAGGGCCGGGGCGGCCTAACTGGGTGATGAACTTCACCAGATCGAGAAATTCCTGTCGGCTCTTGAGTTTACTGGCTAAACCCTGTGGCATGAGTGATGGCAATTTTTTTGTTAATTCAATTTGATCTGCGGGGATGGTGACCTGTTTCCCTTGCTGTGCGGCATCTTTGAGAACGACTTTTGAATCGTCTTGAACGACAAGAATGCCGTTGATGACCCGACCTTCATCGGTGACGACCATGATGCTGTCATAGAATTCTTTAATGACTTTTGACGGACGTAGAAAGGAATCGACGATGTAGTCGGGGGGTGAGCTGGACCCGATGGCGGCCAGATCAGGGCCGAGCACGGGGCCGGCGTTGGAAATACTGTGACACTTCATGCAGGCGAGTTCGGTTCGGCGATAGATTTGTTCTCCGCGAGCCGCGTTGCCCTGCTCTCTTGCAGCTGTCGCCAGGTTCAGAACATTTTCTTTCAACAGTTGTGCTTCGAGTGAGTCCTGCATTACTGCACCACCGAATGCGTCAATTAATGGTTGGCTGGTCTCGCCTGTTTCTATTAAATATTGTCTGATCTGTTCTGCTATTTGCGGGTGAAGGGTGGTTGTTTTTAAGTGGTCTGTTAGAATTTCGGAGCCGCCTTTTCGTTTGGTAAACGCCATTAAAAACCAGGCTGGGTTTTCCTTGCCGGGGCTTTGGCTCAAGATTTCAGGAGTCAGCGCGGCTGCCTGTTTTAGATCGTTGGCAGCGAGTCCGTAAACGCCGAGTAACTTTTGGTTCACGGTTTTTTTGGATTTTACAAATGCTTTTAAAAACTTGATTGATGCGCCATCGCCGAGCATACCCAGTGATTCTGCTGCCAGTTGTTTGACTTCGGGATTGGTATTGGGGGAGTTGATGGCACTTTTCAGGCGTCTGCCTTCGCGGGTTAATTTCCAGGAACCGATTAACCGGGCGATTGATTTCTGAACGGATAAACCGGGAACTACTGCGGAACGGCTGAGCATGGAGGCGATGTTTCCTTTTGGTATAACACCTCTTTCGCGGGCGGCACGATCCAGGGCATCGAGCAAAATACTGAGTGCTTCGGGTGAGATGCCTTTTCCGCCCTGCGTTTTATATTCGCGTGTCACTTCCACGAGCGTTAAGACCAGCGGTTCCAATTGATTGGCATTGGCTTTTTCCGCAACGACCTGCGCGGGGCCTTTTAATAATTCTGCATCGATACTGCCGGCGTTCAACAGATCGATGATCACACTGATGGATTCGTTTGAAAGTAAATTTGAGAGGGCGTAGTTTTTGTGATCTGTATTTTCAAACTTCAATTTTCCCTGCTGAAACTCTTTGAACCAATGTGTCTGCAAACCATCTATGGATAATTTCAAGCCGTGTTCGAGCGAGCGGTCCATTGGTGAATCGATGGCTTTGACGGCGATGGTGACAGAGCGTGGATCGGGAATAAAACCGGAGGTGAGAACCGCTTCGAGTCTGACGCGGGGATGCGGATCTTGAATGGCTATCTCTAGCAGGTCCAATGGATTTTTGATCTGTGGATACCAATAGCGGAGAACTCTTAAGCCGGCGGCTCGGGCACGGCCTTCTTTTGATTTGAGTACTTTGCGAAGTAATGCTTCGTTGATTATACCAATTGTTTGATAACACCAGAGTGCTTCGAGTCGATGGTGATCGACTTGAGATTCCTGCGGGTCGAGTTTGTTTACCCATTGATCCAGGGCCTGTTTTGCCTGACTTTGATCGGCGTCGTAAAGGACTCGTTTGATTTGATGTCTTGTAAAACTCTCGGGGTCTTTCAAATGCGAAACGACTTCCGCGAGTGGAACTCCCACCAGCTTGGGTTGTTCTACTAGAGGACGGTCTTTGTAAGTTACGCGCCAGACTCGTCCGTGTGTTGTATCGCGTCGTTCATCCCGGAAGCTATGTTGCATATGGCCGATTAATGGGTTGTACCAGTCAAGAATATAAGCGGCTCCATCGGGGCCCATTTTCAAATCGACGGGTCGAAAGTTGGCACTGCTAGATTGAATCAAAGGATCAAGGCCTTTAATGCTATAGCCGGCGCCGTCATCCGAAACTTCATAGCGGGCAACGACGTGTGCTTTGTATTGGTTCGTCCAAATCTGGCCTTGCACTTCCGGGGGTAAATGACGACTGGCGACGAATTCACCGCCGCACTGTTTGGTTCCCTGACCGCTGGGATCGTACCCTAATTTGGCACGACTGTTGGCGGTGAGTGGTGCGGCGAAGTAGAGTTTCGGATTGTCAATTATGAAGGATTGTCCCCAATCATCGAACAAATGCCCCCACGGATTTGAAGCACGATAGTCGGCGAATACATTCAATTTCAGGCTTCGGGGATGAAACTGAAAGACGCCTCCATTTTCCAGTCGAACGGTTCCGGAGGGAGTTTCCACCTGCGAATGCATGAAGGTTCCTTCCTGAAAATAAAGCCAACCGCCGGGGCCCCAACGCCAGGCACTAATAGAATGGTGATTGTCTTCGGTAGCAAAGCCGGTGAGTACGACTTCGCGGTGGTCGGCTTTTCCATCACCATCGGTATCTTTGAGGAAGAGTAAATCGGGAGCATTGGCAACGTAGGCGCCGCCATCTCCGAGTTCCAGACCGGTGGGCACGTATAAGCCTTCCGCGAATACGGTTGATTTATCGGCGCGTCCATCTTTGTCGGTATCTTCCAGAATGATAATCTGGTCGTTTGGTTTTTCCCCGGGAATAACCTGCGGATACGATGTTGAACAAATCACCCAGAGTCGGCCCTGTGGATCCCAGGTCATATGAATCGGATTTACTAGCATCGGCTCGGCAGCGAACAGATTGACTTCATAGCCGGGCAACATCTTGAAGGATTTTCGCTCGATTTCTGGCGAATGATCCTGCGTGATTTCAAACGGGCGTTTCAGATTGGGCGATGAATTGGCAACGGCCATGCGTTCGGGAGTAGTGCCCACCGGTTTTTCCAGGCACCAGTGAGCGGCGTTGATTAATAAGCGATTGACGGTATCCAGGGCGAAAGATTTTTCATGTCCCAATGTGGTTGAAAAGACGCGACCGCCCCATTCGTTTTTCCAGGTCCAGGCAACGGGCCAACTCATTTCGGCTTCGAGTTCATGCGTACCAAATTGATTTTTGACGATTCCGGTTCGTTTTGATTTACCCGTACCCATTAACAGCGGCGTGGCATCACTTGGCAGCTTTGTTTTATACAAGGATCCCGGGTCGATAAATTTTTCCGCGACACCATTCAGAATTTCATGATTTCGAAAGTCGAGAACATGTTCGACAACGGTATCTCCCATGAGGTGTAAAAAGTATTCTGAACCCAAAACGCGCTTGCCAAAACCGCGATTCCATTCTGACAGGGGATGATTTTTTTCATAGTCAAAAGCGTGCGTACTGGTGCGCAAGCCGATGACGGGTTTACCGGATTCAATATATTTTTGAATGTGTTCAAATTGCCTGGGAGGCAGTTGTAGGAATCGCATGTAAAACACAGCTAGATCCGCCTGCTTGAGAACTTCCAGTCCGGGTAGCCCGATTTCATTTTGATTACGTTCGGGATTTCCCTGTGGCAAAATAACTGTTGTTTTAAAGCCATATTTTTCCAGCCGTTTTGCAAAAGCGGGTATTGTTTTCTGCGGGGAATAATGAGTGGTGCCGACTACAAACACAACGTGTGGCTGACGCTGTGCTGTTTCCGCTGCGAAACTGCTGTTCTCATTCAGAAACAGGATAGAGATAACAATCAATGCCAGAGAGAAAGAAAGAAACGGCGAGAATTTGAACATAATGAACTCTTATGAATACGGGGGTTTGTCAGGGTATATGGTTGAGAAGATCGTTCGCGATAAAACAGTCCGAAGCGGCTACTATTCCAGCTTGAATAAAACCCATCTGCTTTCTTTCTCAGGCTGGGACTGTGTTTTGATATTGGTCTCGCGACTTTGAATCAGTCTGGCAAACGCTTGCATTTCGGGAGGAAAGGAGACGGCGCCAAAGGGTTTCGTTCGTCTGCCAAATATATATTCTGCATTGTGAGCCCGATAAACATAAAAGAACAATTCATTTTTTCGCTCGATTGTAGCCCGCAAGTCTGTTACCCGTGATTGCGCTGGCAGGTTTTTCAATTGCAGGCCTCTGCTCCAGTCGTTATGACTGGCTTCGGCGATGCGCGTCTCATTCACTAGCAGTCGATAGTTTCCCGCGGGTAAATTTTTGACCGTCAATCGGGGCTGCAACGCTAGTAGTTCACTGTGAACGATGGTTGATTCCGGCGGTGCAGGAATCGGCAGCACTTTCTCTTTGACTGTGAATTGAATCTTGTCCGGTTGGAATCTCTGTTGCAGAATCTCGGCATTCGTGGTCTGAATTTTCTGGTCTGCCAGATCTACCATCAACTGTGGGCTTTTGATTTTCTTTCCCAATAACTCCCCTGCCACAAATTGACTGAGGGCCCAGTATCCATATTCATTGAGATGAATGCCGTTTCGGGTTAATTTCTGAGACGGATTTTCATCCATTAGTTTTTTTGTTTTGGTGAAGAGATCAACAAACGGCAGATGATGACGGGCAGCTACGGCTTGCATCGCCTGGGAATAATCTGAGAGACTTTGATTATGCGCAGCGGGATCCGGAAACGGTGGTCCCCTATTTTCATGGGCAATCGGCGAAATCAAAACAATCCGCGGTGCGGACTTCCCATTGTATTTTTGCGATGCCAGATGATTGAGGAACTTTTCCCAACTGTTTGAAAACTCTTTTAATCCGTTCTGCCCTGCAAACGATTCATTCATTCCAAAGCAGGCGATAATAATATCGGCTTTCTGTTGATGGAGGTGATCATCTAGGGATCCAAAATTGAGAGGCCGAGGCCTGAGATTCAGCGTATCTCCCGACCAGGCCAGATTGCGGAAGGTAATATTTTTCGCCGACGCCTGTGAGGTCAGCAGGGTTTCGAGATAGTTATACAGGCGCAATTGATCGGCAAAGGTATTTCCTATCAGGACAACACGGTCGCCTGTTTTCCATTCCAGTTTTTCTCGTTGGCTTTTGTGGCGATGTTCATCGGCGGCTAAACTGGATGAGAGGGGGCAACAGAAACAAAGGATGAAAAGAATCTGCAGACAAGATTTGGCTCGCATAGAAATTCGATCCTGAATCGAAGCATAAGAATTGGTGAAGTTACTCTGTATCAAATCTATTATGCGTGCTGTCTG
>NZ_CALEMX010000076.1 GCF_937910335.1 uncultured Gimesia sp.
ACTTCACAACTTTTTTAAAAAGTGTTGAAGGCCTCAGCTCTTTTTTTCTTTTCCTTTTCCTGGTGGTATTGTATCTTCCTTGATCAAATCACCGAATGTTTTGCCTTCTACAGAGCTAGGCATTTTTTCAGCAGCTTTCAATGCTTTGATAATGACCTCTTTGTCAGTCTGCTTGCGTTTTCCCAAACCTTTACCGACAGCATCTGCGTAGGCACTTCTTTCTTTTTTGTTTTTTCCAGGATGGCATACGCCACATTTTTTGGAAACCATCATCTTGGAACCCGGGTAAGTTTCTGCCCAGATTTTTTTAAAGTTTGGTCGTGCTTCCGCATTGTTTGAGGCACAGATCATAGAAAAACCTGCCACTGCCAAACCAAGGAGTAAAGCCATTTTAAAGTTCATAGTTTTCCGCATAAGATTCCTCATCTTCTTCCAAAAAGTTAGTGACGTTTAATCTTCCCTTACTCAGATTTGAGTCAACCTGAAGTTTCAGGAAGAGGTTGCCCCGGATAAAAAGTTTTGAATGTGAAAGGAATAAATCCTTGCCCATTCTGTCTGGATAGCTACATTAGAATTATCAGTTTCCAAGCTGTCAACGCATTTGAGCAGCTCGAATCAAGATTGACAATTTTGAATACTCATCGAAACAGTGGATCTCTCGAAACGTGTCAAATAATAAACGAAGTTACGAATTTCGTTGCAGGCAGATCCTGTTGTTTGCTGATTAATTCGTTTGTAAGTTGTTTTGGGTGTTGATCTTAGTGGGATAGTTGGTAGGATAGTTTGAACTTATTTTTGCCAGTGTGTGTATCTCTCCCGCAGATCAATACGCTATTATAATCTCGTGTGTTGGGTGTTTTAAAGATTTATTTCAAAATAATTCTACAATAAATTGACCCGGTTTGGAACTGATCAGAGCGCCAAACGATAAAATCCCGAGATTCCAGCAGACTGATGATTCCCGATTAATAAGGGTCGCGTTTTAACCAGAGGAGTGAACTGTGAGTGCTTTCGGAAAATGGACAACGCTATTGATCATGATCATGGGGTTAGTGAATTCACTGACTGTTGCGAGTGCGGCTACTAAAGCCGATCCCCCGAATGCCGATCATCCGAATATTGTCATGATTATTTCAGATGATCAGGCATGGAATGATTATCATTTTATGGGGCATGACGTCATTCAGACTCCCCAATTAGATAAATTGGCGGCAGAAAGTGCCGTTTTCAAAAGAGGCTATGTTCCGACGAGTTTGTGTCGTCCCAGTTTGATGACGATGATTACGGGTTTATATCCTTACCAGAATAAGATTACTGGAAACGATCCTCCCAAAGGAATGGATCGCCAGAAATTATTGAAGCATGTCCAGAGTGTGGATTGTCTGCCGAGGATGCTGGGTAAGTTGGGTTACAAGAGCTTTCAGTCTGGAAAGTGGTGGGAAGGCAGTCCAAAACTGGCGGGCTTTACTTCAGCGATGACTCATGGTGATCCCAAGCGTGGTGGAAGGCATGGAGATCTGGGTTTGAAAATTGGTCGCGAAGGTATGGCGCCCCTGTTTCGATTTCTGGATGACTGCGGGGAGGATCCGTTTTTCGTCTGGTATGCTCCGTTCTTACCTCATACTCCACACAACCCTCCCAAACGCTTGTTAGACAAGTATCGCAGTGCCGAGATACCGATTGAGCTGTCCTATTATTATGCGATGTGTGAATGGTTTGATGAGACCTGCGGACAACTGTTGGATTACCTGGATCAAAAAAAACTCTCAGAGAACACGATCGTGGTTTATGTGACCGATAATGGATGGATTCAATTTGTTCCAGAGTCAGAAGCGGCACGAAAAAAAGCAAAACGTCGATTTCGTTATGCTCCAAAATCAAAGCGAAGCCCGTATGACGGGGGAATTCGAACACCTATCATGTTTCGCTGGCCAGGGAAGATCAAGCCGGCTGAATATGATACATTGGTGAGCAGCATTGATATCGTGCCGACACTGTTAAAGGCAGTCGGTTTGAAACCAACCAAAGCCATGCAGGGAATTGATTTACTGAAGGTAATGGAAGCGGGTGGAAAGACAAATCGGCGGGCAATTTTTGGTGACATTTATGAACATGATATGGTGGATATCGACGACCCGGCATCCAGTCTGAAATACCGCTGGTGCATAGAAGGCGACTGGAAGTTGATTGTTCCCAGTTCCCGACTTAGTAATGAGAAAGCGGAACTCTACAATCTTGCTCAAGATCCGTTTGAGAAAAAGAACCGGATTGCCGATTTTCCTGATAAGTCCAATCAGTTATTGAAACTGACGAATGCATGGTGGGACGGCGCTTCAAAATAAGTTGATTCTTAGAGCTATAAAAACGTCAAGAGCAGGTCTGGCATTCCAGACCTGCTCTTGTCGTTTAAAGTCACTCTCAAAGAACAGGCACCTGAATTTTAATGGCGGTGGCCGGGACGACGACCGTGGCCACGATGCAAATGTCCTGTCTGGTGAAAATCGTAATGTCCCGGCTGATAGTGTAAATGGTTACCGTGTCGATAGTATTGGCCGGGATGGTAATCATAATGGCTGGTGTCATGCCAGTATGCGTGCCGTCTTCCCTGGTAGTAAGGGGTTCGGTTATAGCTCCGGGTGCCGTAGTATCCGCCACCATATCCCCCGTATCCAGTTCCTAGTTGAACTTGAAATTTGACGCCCGCATCCGCTGTGGACGTATTTCCTACAAATGCCAAGCCTGCCAACGCGACGCAAACGATTAATAATTTTTTCATCGTTCTGTTCCTTAAAAGAGATTTTCAAATTGTCTTAATTTTCGACCACTTCTTAATGTTGATAAAAAGCATCAATTGTGCCAATTGAACAGAGTGCGTCGTAAGTTTAATGATAGTTAATATTTATGGATTATCACGATTTTGAGGTTACTCGAAAAAATGAGATCAAACTGATAATGGTGTCGTCAAAACGAGTATAAAAACAGGCCCTGGACCGGCAGAATCCTGCAGGGGACCGTTTCTTTGAGAATGGAAAGTCGATTACAGGAGTTGCTTGAGCGGTTAGCCGTTCGTACGAATCGTCAGTGCTTTGATGGGATCTAATAAGCGGCTGAAGTCGCGGACCCGTTCCATAGTGGATGAGATTTCTTCCTGGAGTTTTTCGGTATGGGAGCCATATCCGAGTCTACGTGCGAGGAATTCGAATTCTTCGAGGTCCTGTGGGGGGACGGTGAGATCTTTCGCGTTTCCTCTGACCATGCGTAATGCATCAATGAGTCTGCGGAGGAAAATGTAAGCGTTCTGTAAATTCTGGAAATCATCAGGGCTGATCAGCCCCAGTTCCTTTAAGGCGTGAATCCCTTCCAGTGTATTGGTGGTTCTCAACATGGGATTTCGGTGTCCGTAAGTGATTTGCAGTCCCTGAATGAGATATTCACAATCGACGAGTCCGCCATCGCCGAGCTTGGCATTGATGGTTCCGCCTTTTACCAATTGCTGAAGTTGTTTTTCGCGCATGGCCAACATGGCAGCTACATCGAATGGTTTACCTTTATAAATGATATCATCACGCAATCTGACGATCGTATTTCCAAAATTTTCATCTGCCGCGATGGGTCGGAGCTTGACCAATGCCTGCCGTTCATAAGGCCAGGCTGCCCCGCCGTGAGAAAAGTAATTCTGAAATGCTTCTGCAGAGACTGCCAGGCTTCCCGCTTGTCCATAGGGACGGAGCCTCAGATCGATTTGAAAGATCCCCTCGCTTCTAGCCTTGATGAGTTTGGTAAATTTTTCGACAAGTTTCAGGTAATATTCATTATTGGTAATGATTTCCGGGCCCGTTGTCTGTCCGGATCCTTCATAAATAAACATCAGTTCGATATCAGATGCAAAGCCGAGTTCGCGACCTCCGCATTTCCCCAATGCACAAATCGATAATTGACAGGGCTCCCCCGATTCTAGCTGAGGAAGACCATAACGTTCCTGCAACGGTTCGTTACAGATCTCGTAAGCGCCTTCTACAACGACCTCTGCTACATCTGACAATTCTTCGGAGAACTGTCCAAATTGCGGTTGCCAACCTCATGGAACGGCTACGAGCATAATGCCCTGCTGATGAACGATGGTGGGAAAGGGTTCCGGAATGTTGCCTTCCTCATGGGAACCGCGTCTATGAAGCAAACAAGGTCACAGTCGATCCGTACAATATCCATGTATTAGAAAACCGTATGGATAATG
>NZ_CALEMX010000077.1 GCF_937910335.1 uncultured Gimesia sp.
AATTTCACTGCGGCAAACAATTGAAGGAGCAAGTCTATAACGAAGAGTTGTTCTATGAGCCGACTTTTCCTCTAATTCTGCATATATCTGTTGAGCGAAGTGGTGTTCATTGAAAGGGGAAATAGCATCCTTGATTGTCTCAATGATTTCCTCTCCACATTGTGATTTGGCATCTTGAAGACTGATTATTGATGGCATAGTCTGATTGTTATTCGTATCTGCTAAAACCCAATGTTAATAGATATGGCCAATGATTGAATATACGAACCCGTGGAAATGTGTGCAAGTATGCAGATGCTTTTATTTACCGCACCAAAGTAGAACTACCGACCGATTTACGGGCTTTACATTGTTCACTCATCAAAGTGCGATTTGTTCCTCAGCAGATGATGATAATGTTGCGCAAAGCGGTGCGATTCATCACGCACGTATTGCAGCAGCCGTAAGCCGTACGAATGGCGGCTCAGACGCCGCGGTTCGGTTTCGCCGGGCACGAAGACTTCTTCTTCGCGCTTGGCGAGTGAAATCGTAAACGGTGGATCGACACCCAGTTCCTGCATCGCGGTCATAGCCGCGTTGAGTTGGCCTTTGCCGCCGTCGATCAATAGAATATCGGGGAAGCTTTCCCCTTCCTGATGCAATCGCCGAATGCGACGGCTGACCACTTCACGAATCGAGGCATAATCGTCGATGCCTTTGACGGTCCGGATTTTGAAACGTTTATAGCCATGTTTGAAAGGCAAGCCGTCGATGAATTGCACCAGACTCGCCACCGTTTCGCCTCCCTGTAAATGTGCGATGTCGACCCCTTCGATCCGGCGGGGCAGGTCGGGAAGCTGGAAGACTTTTTTCAATCCCTGCATCCCCTTTTTCGGGTCGATGTAAAACACTTCGGGCTGCGCATGATCTTCCAGATTGCCGCGCTCATGCAGACTGTCCAGCAACTGAATTTCATCCCGCAGCCGCGCCGCCGTTTCGTAGTTCTTTTCTTCCGAGGCCGCCTGCATCTCTTTTTTCATCTCGTTGAGCAGGCGGTCTTTTTTACCATCCAGAAACAGTTTCAGCTTATTGATATCTTTGCGATAGTCCTCTTTACTGATCCGCAAATTACAGGGAGCCGTACATTGATTGATGCTATGCAACAGGCAAGGGCGGAACCATCGCCATTTTTCGTCGCCGTCTTCAATGTCCAGAGAACAATTTCGAAAGCGGAAGATTTTCTGCAAAACGGTGATTGTACCCCGCAGCTGCTTGGCGTTGGTAAACGGGCCGTACAGCTTGGTCCCTTTGCTTTGTGGCGTGCGTGTGAATTCCACGCGGGGAAAGTCTTCACGCGTGGTGATTTCGAGGTAGGGAAACGTTTTGTCGTCTTTGAGTTCGGAATTGAATCGCGGTCGAGTATCCTTGATGAGCCGGGCTTCCAGCAGCAGCGCATCGACTTCAGTATCTGTATCCAGAAAATCGATGTCCGCAATTTCGGTGACCAATTCTGCCGTCCGCCGATCAACGGCGGCAGCCTGTGTGAAATAGCTCGATGCGCGGCTTTTCAGATTAACCGCTTTGCCAATGTAAATCACGCGTCCCTGGGCATCTTTCATCAGATACACGCCGGGGGTAGTAGGAAAGGTGCGCACTTTTTCCTGAGGTGTCTGCGCAGCTGCCTCCGTCGCCGGAATCACCGGTTCTGTCGGCAAAGATTCGCTCTCAGGAAGAGGATCTGTATCAGACACGTCATCAGTTTCCTGAAAAGCATCGAAGGTGATCGGGGAATACGCTGGGATTTTGAATTATAGATGATCAACTGCAAAATCAGAAGGTGCGATTTTCTTCAATCATCTGTTTCACGACTTCCCGTCGATCTCCGGTTGTTTCCATGATCTCCAACTGTCGTTTGGCGCCGGATTTGTGAATCAGATCATAGATCCCGTTTAATTCGTCCGTACACTTCAATCGTTCCGACATCGGGCTAACCAGCTCCACCAGATGTTTCGTGGAATCATGGACCGAGAACAGATCATAGCTGTCGCTATTCACTAAGCTGGCATCAATTCCATAACGCGTGGCCCGCCATTTATTTTGCTGGACCATCATGGGATGATGCTGCAGTTGATAAGCACCTTCATCGATTTCATCGGATATGCATTTGACGAGACATTGCACGAACGCGGTCAGTGACAATACTTGATCCAGATTGGCGGGCATGTCGCAGACACGGATTTCCACGGTGCCGAAGTTATGATGCGGGCGAATGTCCCACCAGATTTCGCGAATCGTATTGATGAAACCGGTGCTGATTAAGTGATTGATGAGCCACGTGTATTCGCTCCAGTTACGCATGGTGGGCGGCAATCCCGCGGTGGGCAAACCTTCCATGATTTTGGAACGATTCGAATGCAGGCCCGTGTTACGACCTTCCCAGAAGGGAGAGTTCGAAGAGAGCGCCAACAGTAAAGGCAGGTATCTCAACATGCGGTCGCAAACCATGACGGCTTTATCACCGGAATCGACGCCGACATGGATATGTAATCCAAAGGTGACCAGTCGGCGCGCGACATCCTGCATCAGGTCGACCAGTTCGTAGTAGCGATCGTTGACCGTAATTTCCTGATCGCGCCAGGAAGAAAAAGGATGAGTCGCGGCCCAGAACAATTTCAGCCCCAGTTTGTCGGCAGCCGCGTTGACATCTTTCAGTTTGCCTGTCAGATCTTCACGAACATCCGCAACCGTGCGGCAGATTCCCGTATTGATTTCGAGATAACTCTGCATCAATTCCGGTTTGACAGATTTCGCCGTTTCTTCCGGAAGCTGCGCCAGTAACTCCATGATGGAACTTGAGAGGGCAAATGTTTCTGCATTCACCATCTGCAATTCCAGTTCCACACCCAGAGTCGGGTAATCATTTCTTGCAAAAGAAATTGTTCCCATATGCTTAATGACCTTTTTTGATGATGTTTGGGTTCAATGAGAGTAAGAGCGCCGTCTGCAATAGAATACGACTGCCCAGCGCCAGCGAACGTTCGTCGATGTCGAAGTAAGGCGAATGCAAAAACGCGTTATTCTGATTCGGCTTCGCACAACCCAACCGTAACATCGACCCGGGACTAGATTCCTGATAGATCGAAAAATCTTCTCCCCCCATACTGGGTAAATCAATCAGACCCACCTGTTGATCTCCCAGCACGTCTTTTGATGCTTGTTCCAAAGTAGCCGTGATTGAGGAATCATTGACGACCGCAGGTAAGGGAGATTTGAAAAGAATTTCGATTCTGGTCCCGGTACTCAATGCAATTCCCTGAGCAATCTCCTCAATTTTTTTATGGAGAACATCCCGGGAATGATCGTTGGTCGAACGTAGCGACCCCTTCAGTAATGCAATTTCAGGAATCACATTCGGTGCCTGCCCGGAGGTGATTTGCCCGATCGTAAAGACGGCGGGCGTTCGCGAGTCGATGGAACGAGGCAGATTCTGATACAGGCTGGAGACTAACTGGGCGGCCGTGGTAATCGGATCATTTCCATGATGAGGCCGCGCCGCATGACCGCCGGTACCATGAATCTCGAAGTGAACTTCATCGCAAAAAGCGGTCATCACGCCGTAACGGACCTTTGCCATTCCCGCATCAATTTCAGGATCCATATGCAAGCCGATAATGGCGGATACGTTTTTCATGACCCCTTGTTCGACCATCCAGCGTGCACCCAGGCAGATTTCTTCGGCAGGCTGAAAAATTAATCGCAAGCGGAGTCCCTGATTTGGCCAGTCTTTGTCGTACGTCGCTGCAACTTTGCTGGCACTCAGCGCCACCCCTAAGACGATCGCCGTATGTGCATCATGACCACAGAGATGGCCGACACCCGGATTGTGTGAGCAGTAATCGACCTCTTTTTGATCGGTAATCCGCAAGGCATCGATATCCCCACGAATGGCAATCAGCGGGGAATCGGGGCCCGGCGTTCCCAAAGTCAAATCGACAGTCACGCCAACTTTATTATCCATCAATTGTGGTTCATGACCGAGTTCGCGCAACGTTTCACAAATCAGTTGTGAAGTCTTGAATTCTTCGCCACTGACTTCCGGATTTTTATGTAGTGTGCGCCGTATGTCGATTAACGTAGGCTCAAGCTCGCTCAGTTCTCGTTCCAGTTGCTTTGAGGTCGACTGATAAGAGGCTTTGATTTCGGACTGATCGAGAGAAAATGATGCCACTGAAAGCTCCGGTGGTGCTAGCCAGGATTGAAATAGACCGTCCTTATTACAGCCTATTAATCGCAGACTGAGATGGAAAACTCGTATTTATACTTCTTATTTTAATAAGATTAAGGTTATCATAAAGGTTTAACGTACAAACTAAAGAGTTCAGCAAAAAAATAAATAGAATCACAGTGCACAAAATGATTCATTCAAGGCACCTTGAGTACAGGAAGCAGCTAGATGAAAGAAATCAACTCGGATCGTCGTAATCTACTCAAAGGGGCCGTAGCCACTTCGCTGGCGTCGCTGGCTGGGAATCTCTCCTTGAACACCGCGCAGGCAGCTGGCGCGGATCCCGATTTAATCCACCGCGAAAATTTGAAAGAGGGTTCCGCCGACTGGCAATTGACTCGTGTGCAGCTCGATAAACGCGCGGGTTTTCGTGCCCCCAAAATCGAAGGCTATTGTTCGAAGCAGAGTGTCGCAGCCGGGGATAAACTGGATATTATGGTTTCCACGCGTCCCGCACAGGAATTCAAAATTGAAATCTTTCGCACGGGTTACTATGACGGGCGCGGTGCACGATTGATGAAAACGATAGGTCCCTTGCAAGGCAAACCACAGCCTGTGCCAAAACCGGGTAAAAAGAATTTGCATGAATGTCATTGGGAATCTGCTGTTTCGCTGACGATACCGGATGACTGGACCAGTGGCGTTTATCTGGGACGCCTCTCAACGCTCAAAGATAAAACCGGGCACGGCTATTGGCAAAGTTATGTCGTATTCATTGTGAAGGATGATCGTCCCGCGGATATTCTGTTTCAATGTTCTGACAATACCTGGCAAGCCTATAACAGATGGCCAGACAATTACTCGGTTTATACGGATCCCAAAGGAAATCAGGGACCCTGGGCCGACGTGAGTTTCGATCGCCCTTATGCCAAGTATGCGCAGATTTACGAGAACCCGCAGTCCGTAGGATCCGGTGAATGGCTCTGCTTTGAATTTCCGTTTGCCTATTGGCTGGAAAAGCACGGCTATGATGTGAGCTATTGTTCCAACAGTGATATGGTAACTCCCGAGCGTGGCTTGAAATGCAAATCGTTTTTATCCGTAGGCCACGATGAATACTGGGACATTAAACAGTATAACTCGGTCGTCAAAATGCGCGATGCAGGAGTCAATCTGTTATTCTTTTCCGGCAACTCAGTCTGCTGGGTCACACCCCTGTTGGACAGTACCGACGGGCGACCAAAACGAATTATGTTTCGCGGTGGTCCCTATGGCGGGAAATACAAATACGCAGAAGCCCGCGAACGTGATAACGGCCCGTTTCCCCACCGCGGTCCCGATGAAGGTTATCTGATGGGCTCCCGGAATGTTGACCCGGTCAACGGGGGCGGCGACTGGGTATGCGAACTGCCCGATCACTGGATCTTTGAAAAGACCGGTATGAAAAAAGGCGATTCCATTCCCGGCTTGATCGGCTGGGAATATCACGGTGATCCGCCAACCGATATCCCCGGTCTGGAAATCGTCGCGAAAGGCACCGCATTACAGGGCGGCGTGAATCCACAGCAGTGGACCGCAACCATCTATCCCGGCCCTAAAAAGAATTTTGTGTTCAATGCCTCAACGATCTTCTGGTGTCAAGATCTCTCCAGTCCACCCGGGCATATGCTTCCCTGGTCACACTGGTCAAGACCACATGGACCAGATGATCGAGTGCAGCAGATCACGCATAATATCATGCGCCGCGCGATTTCCTGATTAGTCATCCGGTAAATATCAAGCACGCGAGCGAGGTTGTGTTGCATCGCGCTTGCGTGCTGTTTTAAGAAATTAAGAGGCGAGGTTATTGATCCAACTTCTCAATGCGGGCAACGTGCCGCCCGCCTTCGAAGGGCGTCTTTAGCCAGATATCGATAATTTCATAGACATCGTGCATTGATACCATCCTCTCCCCGATTGAGATCATGTTTGCATTGTTATGCATACGGCCCAGGCGGGCAGACTTTTCATTCCAGCAGACCGCACAGCGAACGCCCTTGATCCGATTGGCGGCGATCGCTTCGCCGTTACCCGAACCGCCAATAACAATGCCCCGATCGAACTTTCCTTCTGCAACTGCTTTTGCCGCCGGAAAAACAAAGTCCGGATAATCCACCGACTCCGTGGAGTCAGTCCCGATGTCTTCCACCTGAAAACCCGCTTTAGTAAGGTGTTCAATGATCCGTCGTTTATACCGGTAGCCGGCATGGTCCGACGCAATCACGATTTTTTTGACCGGTTGTTCTGCGGGAGCGGGCGAAGTCATTCGATTAAAATTCTAGTTTTGTTAAGACCGAATTGTCACGTACTTGAAGCGCTGGTTCTGCAGCCGAGTGGCGTCAGAAACCAACAAGATCAGGTTTGCGCTCAAGCACGTAGGAATAAAAATGAAAGTAGGAAATTCAGATGTACTATTTACCGATACGATAGAGTTGTGTTTTCGTTCGAATTAACAAAGTGTCGTCGGCAACCGCAAATGAAGCCAGTGTTGGCGCTTTGAGGTCGTTGCGACCAATCTCCCGGTATTTTTTACCCGCGGCAATCACTGTGGTTTCGCCTGCTTCGCTCTGGAAGTAAATCTTCCCATTTGCATACAGAGGTGAAGAAGAGTAGTTTCCGCCCACTCGTTCTTTCCAGACGAGTTCGCCTGACTTGGCATCGAAACACTGGGCGATCCCTTTATCGCTGATCGCATACAATTCATCGTCAACCACGATTAAGGAGGGAGTATGGGGAATCTGGCTTTTGTTCGACCATGCCAGATGCGTATCAGTCACATCTCCCTTACCATCCGGGCGAATCGCCAGCAGTGAAGGGCGATCATAACTGGTGGTCACGAAGATCAGACCATGGCTAAAAACCGGACGGGGGATCACAGAATATCCCGTATATTTCAATTGCCAGATTTCTTTACCATCTTCAGGTGAATGGCCGGAAATCACATCCGTTCCCGGAGCGACAATTTGCTGCTTGCCATTCACGGTAATCAGTAAGGGAGTTCCAAAGGAAAACTTTTTACGACCATCAACATTACGCTCGACTTTCCAGACAATCTTACCTGTATTCCGATCGAGGGCTGCGATGAAATTTGCTCCTTTGCCATCACAGATAATGACCAGCTTGTCATCAACAATAATCGGCGAGCCACCATTGCCGTGCTGCATCTGGTATTTGAGTTCGTTTGTTTTCCAGATGACATCGCCGTCTAGTGTCAGGCAGGCGGTTCCATGAGTTCCAAAATGAACGTAAATCACTTTGCCATCCGAAATCGGCGTGGGGCTGGCATGGCTGTTCTTCTTGTGAATCCGTTGTGCGGTCTCTTTCGTCTGATGGAAAATCTCTTTTTTCCAGAGAATCTTACCACTCTCCAGATTAAGGCAGATCAGTTGCAGACTTTGATCGGGAGAGGTTTCAGATTCGGAAGAGACCGCCGACGTGACATACACTTTTTTGCCTACAACGATGGGTGATGACCAGCCCACACCCGGAATGTCCGTTTTCCACAGCACGTTCTCCGTAGGAGTCCAAGTCGTGGGTAAGGCTTTACCTGTAGAATGACCCTGTCCGGTAGGGCCGCGGAACTCAAACCATTCTTCCGCACTGAGCTGCTGAGACGACAGATAAGTCACCATTGATAGAATGCAGATGCTGGCAATTTTGAAAACACTCACGTCAGCAAGTCCTCCTGTTTGAGGCTGGGGATGTGTACCTATGTGTAATTAAAGTTTTGTTAATGATTTAATTCTGGCACAATGGACTAAGTCTGGCAAGTATTGCGGGCTGTCTCAAGAGCGTGTCGGGCAAGATATTTCGGCCCGAAAAAGATTTCACCGGGAATTCAAAGATTTGAGGAGGTAGTTCATTGACACTTTGAGGGGGACGGATATGATTAACGAACCTGATTTATTTCCGGTGGGCGAAAATTGTTCGCACATTGGTTTTAAATAGAGTTCTTTGACAAAATGGTTGGTGGCCCCAAATTTTAAGAGTGGAAGCCGGTACG
>NZ_CALEMX010000078.1 GCF_937910335.1 uncultured Gimesia sp.
GAAAAATATTTGAATTTGGATTGTTTAAAACGGATCAACCGAATCAGACGCTCGATTGAACGCTGGACGGATCTCTTACTGGGACAATTTGTTTTAAGATTCGGACTTGAGGAGTTTGCACACGATGTAGCCCGCTCCAAAGATTTCGGTGAAGATCAGTCATCCAATCTGCAAACTCCGCATCCTGTACAAATCTGGGATTTGATTACCGCCGGATTGCGAATCTCTTTTCCCTCAGGTCTGACCAGCAAAATTGGTGAAAACTGGGAAATGATGTTGGGAGCTCTAATGGCCTGCTATCCTCCCGAATGTTTCAATGAGTCTGCCACGATGAAATCGCTCCACAGAATTCGCAGCGACCGGAGTGGCTTGCATCCGGAGACAACTCCAAATCGATTACCAGAAACTTTTGAGACAGTATTATACGGTTCTGTGTTTAAATCCAGTACTCAAAATCAATCCATATTGAATCAGCCCGACATGAAACATCCTGGGACCTCTTCTGCTACTAATCAGGATCAGTCAATCAGTTACTCTAATCTGAAAAAACGCAATTGGGACGAAACTTCCTCCTGACTATCAATATGGTTGCAAAATCTTTTCGGAATGTCGGTTGACTTCAGGGAACTGCCAGGAGTATTATTATTTTGAAGGCAATTTCCATGAAATTTTGCTGAATTAGTATTTTTATCAGTTTGGAGTTTCTCAGTGACGTATCGGTTTGGTACTTTTAGTTTTAATAATGTGCGGCTGTCTTTTGATTCAGCCTGGCACTTTTTAGGCTATTGGTTTACCAGAACAGGTTACCTGACCGATCGAACACGAACCGTTCATCACAGATGAACAACCCCTTAAATTCGATTGGCCCTGTAACCTTAATAGTTACAGGGCTTTTTTTATTCCCTGAGACTGAGATAGAAAAGAGTCAACGTCATGATAGTAGTAATGAAACCAAACGCTACCGAACAAATGGTTCAGGCAATGGTGAAGCGTGTTGAAGAAATGGGACTGAAAGCCCACGTCATTGTCGGTGAAGAACGCACCGTCATCGCGGCCGCTGGAATAAAACGAGACAGGCACCAGACAGAACTCGAATCCTGTGACGAAGTTGAAAAGGTCGTTCCCATTATTGCCTCTTATAAAGTAGCCAGCAAAGAGACAAAACCCGAGCCAACCATTATAACGACGCGAAATCTAAAAATTGGTGGTTCTCACGTGGGAGTAATTGCCGGTCCCTGTTCAGTTGAAAGTGAAGAACAAATTCTGCAAGTCGCACATCAAGTGAAAGCAGCAGGAGCCACCGGACTACGTGGAGGTGCTTATAAACCACGAACCAGTCCTTATTCTTTCCAGGGAATGAAAGAAGACGGCCTGAAACTATTGGCCCTGGCACGAGAAGAAACGGGGCTAGCTGTAGTCACCGAAGTCATGACGCCCCATCATGTTGATCTGCTCTGTCAATATGCTGACGTTCTACAGATTGGTGCCCGGAATATGCAAAACTACCACCTCCTGCAAGCTGTTGGAGAAACGCGTCTCCCTGTTTTACTAAAAAGAGGCCCCTCTGCTTCCATTGAAGAATTTCTGCTGGCAGCCGAATATATTCTCGATCAGGGAAATCAACAGGTCATTCTTTGTGAACGCGGAGTCCGCACCTTCGAAACACATACACGATTCACACTTCCACTGGCGACTGTTCCTTACCTACACGAACGAACTCATTTGCCCGTTGTGATTGACCCCAGTCATGGTACCGGTATTGCCAGTCTGGTTCCGCCGATGTGTGCCGCTGCAATAGCTGCAGGCTGTGATGGATTAATTCTTGAAGTTCATCCTGATCCCTCTCGTGCTATGAGTGATGGCGCCCAGTCTCTGACACCGCAGGTTTTCGCCGAAACCATGGAAACCTGCCACAAAGTAGCAGCCGCTGTTGGAAAAGAATTAGGATAACGGGTTATTCAATCAGAAACACTTACTCATTCTCAGCTGGAGTCAGATCATGAAATTGTGCCTCTTTTCCGTAAGCTATGCAGGTTTTTGGGGCCAGCACGCCTTAAATGTAAATGATTTCATTGCGCAGGCGAGTCAGTTAGGGTACGATTCTGTCATGTTAATGGGTAAGCGTCCTCACCTCTCTCCCCTGGATGTAGCTTCAGAACAAATCGAATCGATCCAGAGCGCACTCAATCAACATCAAATGAAATGCTCGATCATTGGAGGCTATACCGACTTTTCGGGAACTGGCGCAGCAGAAGTGCCTTTTCTGGAGATGCAAATCCAGTATGTTGAACAACTGGCACAGCTCGCTCAACAACTGGATGCCTCTACAGTTAGGATTTTTACAGCTTACGATTCTGCAATACAGATGCCTCACGCGCTCTGGTGTCGAGTCGTTACAGCCTTACAGGAATGTTGTGACCGTGCTGCCGCCTATGATGTCACGATCGCCGTTCAAAATCATCACGATGTCGCCGTTCACTCTGATGCCTTGCTGGAACTGCTTCACGATATTGATCGACCGAACTGTAAACTTGGTTTTGATGCTTGGTCCCCTGCTCTGCGTGATGAAAACCTGTTCGAAGCAGCACGAAAGATGGCACCACACACTGCCATCACGACGAATGCCGACTACATCAAAATGCCGCGATTTGCATACCAGCCAGAATTAATTAATTATCAAAGGCAACAACCAGATATGGTTCGTGCTGTAAAATTTGGTACCGGCTTTATTGACTATTCTGCTTTTTTTCATGGTTTAAAAGAAGGTGGTTTTAAAGGCATCGCCACTTATGAAATGTGCTCTCCCATCCGAGGGGGAGGCCAGCTGGATAATCTCAATGACTTCGCCTCTGAATACCTCACCTGGATGAAAACGCATTTGATGTGATTAGTATTCAATCCAACGATTGACTTTTTTAAGAAACAGGACCGCCAAAACCATTATCACAGAAAGTATTTTTTGATTGTGTGGTTCATTTCGAACTAGATCCCTCTTCTGACTGATTTACTTCTCAGCAGAAATATGTTTCAGCATCTCCCTCACAATCTCAGGCTGCCTGGTCGCAAGATTTTGAACCGGATCGGGAGTCTTTGAAATATCATATAGTTCTACCTTTTTCGGCTTTCCTCTATTGTATGTCGCAATTAAACGATGCGTTTTCGTTCGCACACTCACAGCGGAACTCCAATAACTCAGTGAGATATCTCTCACTGCTGTTTTATTGCCTGTCAGAATTGGTTTGAGACTATGTCCATCCAGTGGATATTCCGTCTTCGTAAACTCTGGATGACAAAGATCAATCAAAGTAGGATAGAGGTCAATACTCTCGACCAGCGCAGGAGATTTCAGCCCTGCTTGAGAAACGCCGGGTGCGCGAATAATCAGCGTACTTTTTAGGGCACGCTCAAAAGGTGCATGTTTGGCCCAGAGTGCTGTATCTCCGAGAAACCAACCATGATCTCCCCAGACAACGACAATCGTATTCTCACTGAGCCCCAACTCATCTAACGCATTGAGAACTTTACCGACTTGCCGATCTACATATCGTACACATGCCAGATAGGCTCTTCTTGATTTAAGTTGAGCGTCGTGAGATAAAGGCCGTGTTTTGTCAAACTCCATATTGTAACTGTAAAACTCGCCACTTTTGTGCCAATAAGAAGAATCAACCTTTTCAGGATGAGGTGGTGGTACAATGTTAGCTTGCGACATCGCCTCCCAATCTTGTTTGGGAGCGACGAATGGCAGATGAGGCTTAAAAAAACCAAGTCCCATAAAAAATGGCTGCTGTCGCACTTTGAGCTCTTTCAATTTTTTTATAGCCTGTTGCG
>NZ_CALEMX010000079.1 GCF_937910335.1 uncultured Gimesia sp.
GTATGATTCGAGCCTGGATCGATTCCTGGCTCAACCCAAATGGGAAATATCGGTCTAGATAATAGAAAAGCTGTGAAATCAAAAAAGGGTCCATGTTCATCACCTTGAGGGCTTTGAGAAACATCTGCATTGATACATCCTGATACTTGACGGGACGTCCGAGAACCTTTGCAAAGATCGCAGCGATTTGATACGGGTCGAGCAGTTCAGGTCCTGTTGGTCGGTAAATTTTACCAATGTGTGAGGCCGGATTGATCAGCGTTTCCACGACGACACGGGCAATGTCTTCATTCGAAACCGGTGCCGTTTTTCCTCTTCCCAGTGCAAAAGGAAAGATGCCGAGTTGAGCGATCGGGCCGAGCACGGCCATATAATTGTCAGCAAACCATCCGGTATTGATCGTGACTGAGTCAACACCCGGCATCCAATCAAAAACACGGTCGGTGATGTAAGTCTGCCGGGTTGCAATGGAGGGATGTTTTGGCTGAGCCAACCATTGAGAAAGCGTGACTACCACCTCCAATCTAGCATCCGCTGCCATCACTGCAAAGTTCATCGCCCCATGCAGTACATTAATCCGCAATGCAGGTGGCGCACAATAGTAGGCCCGCTGCACACCCTGCATGGCTTTCTTAAAATCGTCAGGTTCCGTGTAATCTCCGACAATAATCTTGGCACCCGCCTGGGCGAGTGCCTTCGAGCGATGATCCAGCCTGCGTACAAAGGCAGTGACAGGATAGCCTTTTTCGAGAAGTTGATATGCAACCGCTGATCCGGTTTTGCCAGCGGCTGCTGTGACGAGGATTCCTGGTTTCGTAGTCATCTACTGCCCATTTATTTGTATATACAACTATTTAAGTAAAAAAAAGAGAGACATGACCGTCATGTCAACTCGTCAATACGCTTCACCGCTTGATTCAACTGACCGGAAATCGCTACTCCCAATAACTCCTGCGATTGCTTCTGTGCCTTTTTCCAGGCAGGTGCTGCCTGTTCGATGAGTTTTTTCCCTGCGCTGGTCAGTCGAAACGGTTGTGCCCGTCCATCTTCGTCTGGGATCACTTCCAACCAGCCTCTGGCTTTCATACGTTCGACATTGCGGCTCAGCGTGGAAACATCGAGGTGAAGAACCTGACAGACATCAGCGGGACGCGCAATCCCCATCTTTCCCACGGCGACAAGAATATTCATCTGGCTGATCTTGGCACCCAAGGGACGAAAGGCATCGTCATAAATTTTTGAGACCACCCGGTTGACTATCCTCAGCCGCACAGCAATGCACTCGCTGGCGATCGTGTTTGTTAAATCATCTATTTGACTGTTCGTCATATTTCCCTCACTGTCTTTAATTGTATATACAATATTTATATTGTCAAGCCCTATTTTTGTAAATCAATCAGAAAATGCTCAGGAGCAAATCAAAAAACACATCCACTCGATAATTGAATCCTCATACTCTCAAACTGCAAGAACAAATCCAAACGATGCATGGATTGACCAAATATTTCTTTTGATTAATGTCAACTAAATAAATTATTACTATAGTATCTGATGACATATTTTCTGAATAATCTCGGCGAGCTATGACTCCCAATTTGGTGCCTCAAATCCGATCTCAATAAGTAAATTGCTTATCGCCTTTTGATTAGAACTTGATGCCATTTGATCCGTATGAAATTCTTTTTCTTTTATGGTTGACCCTCCCCTAACTGGAGGCTGTATATTGTTCTGATCGTCGTTTGTAACCCGAAAACATGTGAAGGAAAGCCGCTGTGTTTAGTATCGGAGAGTTCTCAAAAATCACAGGCCTGACAGTAAAGACGCTGCGATTCTATCATGAGCAGGGGGTCTTAGATCCATCGTACATTGATGGGCAAACTGGCTATCGCTATTACGCTGATAGCAAAATCGAAACGGCTCGGGTGATTGCGCTACTTCGTCAGCTGGATTTCACGCTGGCAGATATTACCGGCATTCTTGAGAACAATCATGACGAAGCAGACATACTGGATTTGCTGGAACGACAGAAGCAGGCTATTGGAAACAAATTACAGGAGTACAGAGCCATCAGCAGTTCGCTCGATCAAATTATCATCAAAGAAAGAGAGGCACGAGAAGTGATGAAACACGCAACCTTTGAAGTTGAAGAGAAGTCGGTGGATTCCATGCTAATAGCTGGCGTCCGAATGAAAGGGAGATATAGTGATTGTGCTAAAGGCTTCGCTCAAATCGGCAGACATTTCGGACGGCAGATCTGTGACAAGCCATTCTTACTTCACTACGATACTGAATATAAGGAGACAGATGCAGATTTCGAAGCCTGTATGCCAATTCGGAAAGGAACCAGCAAGGATGAAATTTCCGTAAGGGTATTGCCGGGAGGACGATGTGTGGCGCTGCTTCACAAAGGCCCCTATGAAGAGTTAGGTCAATCGTATGCCAGGATTCTCAGCTACATACAGCAAAAAGAATTCGAAATCGAAATTCCGTCCCGTGAAGTTTACATCAAAGGACCAGGCATGATTTTCAAAGGAAACCCTAAGAAGTACCTGACCGAAATTCAGATGCTCATTAAGGAATGACCTTGTTGCAAATACGTCCTGTGAGTAACTCGTCTGTTCAAACTCATGTCGGTCAAACATTGTATCAAGACCATGATATGGTTACGTTTCATTATCTTAAACTCCACGTCCTGGGCTTGTAAACAACATCTGATATTTTAGACTAAATACTATGAGCAGCCGAATGCGTATCCAAAAGGATTTTAAGAATGGTGACTTCCCGGGCACCGGTGCATTGTCTCGTCCGAGAGACCTGTTGCTGCATGAATTCCAACCAGGGAGTTCATGGCTCCGCGGTCTGCGATCTATTTGACTATGGGATATACGAAAATTAGAATCGTATTTGGCTGACCAGGATCTGACCCTGAAAATGAATCGTAAAATTTTGGCAAACGCATACAAATTTTGTGGTGTACTAAAAAGGATTGTGCTACCATCTCCCGCTATGCCAAAGAGTTTTTGAATCTCTGATAACCAAATAGTCTGAGGAAGAATCATGTCTTTTGAATCTGAAAAGCAGTCTTATGACCAGAATGGTTTTGCGGTAATACGCCAGTTTCTCGGAGAAACGGAACTGGCTGATCTGACTGGGAATCTGGATCGCTATATCAGTGATGTTGTGCCTCAGCTTCCGGACGCCGATGCGTTCTATGTGGATCGCAACCGTCCCGAGACGCTCAAGCAGATGCAGCATATGGGAGGCGATGTGTTCTTTCGTGATTATTCTCAGCATTCCAAGTGGTGCGAACTGGCCGAGGCACTTGTGGGTGAACCCGCGAATTGCGAACAGCCGGAGTGGTTTAATAAACCTCCGAATACGAATCATGTCACTCCGCCTCATCAGGATAATTATTATTTCTGTCTTGTGCCCTCTAATGTAGTGACGATCTGGCTGGCACTGGACGAAGTCGATGCAGAGAACGGTTGTCTGCGTTATGTTAAAGGTTCACATCAGCATGGTTATCGCAAACATGCCAAGTCGAATATTCTTGGATTTTCACAGGGCATTACCGACTATTCTCCCGATGATTTTTCGAACGAAGCAGTGATGTGTCTGCAGCCCGGTGATGCGATTGCACATCACGGCATGACGATCCATCGTGCCGACGCGAATATGTCAACCACGCGTCATCGCCGTTCGTTTGCGATGGTCTTTAAAGGAGTTTCCTGTCAGCGCGACGAAGCCGCCTATGAACGATACTTAAATATGGCATCTGAACAACAACAGGCACAAGGTTTGAACGTTTGATCGATCTGACACAGTCGCAAGTAGCTTCGCCACTGGTTCACAGCGTGAACATCGACCCGGGCACGACGTGGGTCAAAGAGCCGCGCGTCGCAATTGACGCGCCGCCCGATGACGAGATCGATTCACTTCCCGAAACACAATGGCCCATTGAAAACACGGCAAGTGGTGAACCACAAAGCGTTCCCGAACGCACAGGCGTGTGTGGCGTAGTCAGTCCGCGCATTCTGGCTTTACCGGGCGGCGGGTACCGGATGTATTATACGCAGATCCTGCCACGTGTCGGCTTTCCTGCGGGAGCCAATGATTATGACAACGCCACGGCGCGGATTTTAAGTGCCGTTTCCACAGAGGGAGCAGTGTGGGTTCCCGAACCCGGCGTGCGACTTTCTTCCCAAGAGGGCGGCGCGGGAGAATTTCGAGTGGCTTCCTCCGAAGTCGTTCCGACTGACAAGGCCCAACAGTTGAGGATGTATTTTGAATGTTGTCCCGGTCCGCAATCGACGTTAAGCACCATTCGCAGTGCCGTCTCCTCGGATGGCGGGCTGGAGTGGACTCCTGAGCCGGGCGTCCGGCTGGGATCAAGCGAGCATCGTTATTCTTCCCCGCGAATTCTGTTTTTAGAGGACGGCGTGTGTCGCCTGTATTGCCTGGAGATTGGTCGAGGAATCGTAAGTGGGCTGTCAGAAGATGGCGGCATCACATTCCAGCCGGAGCCGGGCGTGCGGATCGGACAGGATACGCAATACGACTCACGCGCTGCCTTTGCGTGTGAAATTCTTAAAGTAGCTGACGCGGGTTATGTGATGTACTACGCAGGATACAGTGCCCCCAATAAATCCCACATTCTGCGTGCAATTTCAGAAGACGGACTGACATGGAAGAAAGATCCAAAGCCGGTCATTTCACCCGATGGTACAGGTTGGGACGCCGTGAAGTGTTCGGAAATGTGCCTGATTCAACTACCTCAGACAGCAGAAGAGCCCTCCCAGTTTCGCATGTTTTACGAAGCCTGCGATGGTACCGGTTTAGATCAACGCGGCGTGTGGCGTATTGCCTGTGTTACATCCGAGAAATTGCATTGAGTGGACTACTTGATTCTACACATATCATTATTATTCTGTTTCGGGTGTTGGGACATCTTCCGAATATATTATCTCACAGTTTGGTAATATCGCCTGAAGCTGTGCGACCCCTGCCGCTGTCACTTGTGTGTCATCGAGCATAAGGACCCTCAAATTTGTGACTCCGTGCAGGTGGATCAATCCAGCATCAGTGATTTGTGTACCAGAGAGGTAAATCCGTTCGAGCTTGGTAAGCTCATTCAGATGTACCAATCCCGCATCAGTTACTTGTGTAGTATTGAGATTGAGATACTTCAGTTTTGAAATATCTTTCAGATGGAACAAACCAGCATCGCTAACTTGTGTGCCTGGAAGATCAAGGGCCTGCAGATTGATCAGTTCTTTAAGATGAATCAATCCCGCATCACTAAACGGTGTGTCTCTCAGATCTATTATTTTGAGGTTCGGGAGTTTTCTCAGGTGAATCAGTCCTGCATCTCGTACTTGAGTTTTCTCTAATCTGAGCCAATACAGTTTACTAAGCGCTTTCAGATGGACTAATCCGGCATCACTGATCTGATTGCCTGAGAGATCAAGTTCAAACAGGTTGGCGAGTTCTTTCAGGTGGATTAATCCCGCATCAGTTACTTGTGTATTTTTGAGATGAAGT
>NZ_CALEMX010000080.1 GCF_937910335.1 uncultured Gimesia sp.
TGAGACCGCACAGATCGCCATCATTGATATGGAAGCGCTTTCTGAATTTACACAGCCGGGCGACCGCGAGACATTAGAGGCGATTCAAAAACAAGTCACCGATATGTTACGTGAAATGGCCGACCAGCAGGGACTGGAATTTTCTAAAGGCCAGTTTCGACTCACTCCCAAAGCATATCGTCTATTCCAGAGTCACCTGCTGGAACGCATCTTCAGCGACCTGCAGGCATCGCGCACCGGACGGCATTCCGGGCCGATTATCGGCGAAGGCGCGGTCGAAATGGCCAGCACCAAACCGTATGAGTTTGGAGATTCCGTCTCGAATATGGACATCACTCAATCATTTACGAATGCCATTCTGCGCGACGGTCCAGGTTTACCGATCAGGCTCAAAAGCGATGATCTCGTTATTCATAAAACGCGGAATTCACCCAAATGCGCCACGACCGTGTTGATGGATATGAGTGGTTCCATGCGTTACGAAGGACAATATGTCAATGTCAAGCAGATGGGGCTGGCCCTGGAAGCATTAATCCACGGCGAATTTCCCGGCGATTATCTGCAATTCATCGAGATGTATACATTCGCCAAACCGCGCACTGCCAGCGAGATTGTGGAACTGATGCCTAAACCGGTCACAATTTTTGATCCCGTTGTTCGCTTAAAGGTAGACATGAGTGATGAAAATATCAGCGAGCAGGTCGTGCCACCGCACTTTACGAATATTCAGCACGCCTTACAGCTCTCGCGTCACTTTCTCGCACTGCAGGACACGCCCAATCGACAAATCATCCTGATCACCGACGGCTTACCAACAGCACACTTTGAAGACGAGATGCTGTATCTCCTCTATCCGCCCGATCCTCAAACTGAAGCCGCCACAATGCGCGAAGCGCATTTGTGCAAACGCGAAGGCATCACCATCAACATCTTCCTCATCCCCAGCTGGTCACAATCCAGCGAAGACATCCAGTTTGCCCATCGCCTGGCCGAAGCAACGCAAGGCCGCGTCTTCTTCACCGCCGGCAGCGATTTAGATCGCTACGTCGTCTGGGACTACGTCTCACACAGACGAGACATCATCGGCTAACGAAATCAAACCCGGTGAAAGTGATCACCGGGCTTGATTCTATTCATTGCAGAAACGGGTTAATGAAAAGTAGCTATTACTCCTTCTTCTTCAACTGAATCATCAGATGCAATTCATTTTGAATTGGAATTTTTATTTTAGCATCAAAGGTTAAACTTCCAACGATTTTCAAATCCATAGTAAGTCCTGATGGCACATCGCCCTTTGGATATTTTTCACCAAGATATTTCGCCACCATTTTGCTTATATTGTCGTGAAATGCAAAATAGTTTGACAGCTCAATCACAAGCGCCTTCCGTCCTGCATCGTATTTCAGTTCTTTATCTTTCAAAGGATTGGATACTCTAGTTCCACTACTTGACTCACTCAAAACCGTTGACAAACCATCTCCGGAATAGACGACACTCAGATCAATCTTTCTGCTAGCTGCTTGTGCTACCAAATGATTATCAGGAATGGAAATCGTCAGTTCATCGGGTTCACCAACCTGAATTCCAATGTTTTTAATGCTATAAGTAAAGGGACCTGTAGGTGGAGATCCAGATTGAGTTGCAGCGTATTCATACTCCAACGTTATATTCTGTTGATCCCACCCATATATTTCGCGGGATTGGTGACGATTCGGAAGTACTGGAATCGCCAGGTGCCCCGACACGCCATAGGGCGTGGCAACATGTACGTCCACATAACCATTGGGAAATTCATCCGTCTTCTGCATCGTCTGGACTCCCGCAGGAATCCGCACTTCCATCACAGAGCGGCTTAACAGCGAAAAGGCTGCATTGCGGTTGCCAGCCAGCACTTTTGTTTCGTGCACACTGAAATGATTCCCGACCAGATACAGTCTGGTTTCCTTAACAGGATCAACACCGGGTTGACCGTAAAAGTCAATCAATTCTGGAGCCAGATCAGTAATTCCAGAAGAGAACATCTCAAATCCACCCAAAGTATTTTCATTGGGAACACGGGCATGCACAGTTTGCATCGGCAGCTTACTGGCAACCTGATGCACGCGTCGCATCATGCGCTCCACTTCTCCTTCACGATAGCGGTCGGCTTCACAAACAACTTGTTCAAACGCCAGTTCCATACTGCGAATATCTTCACTCCAACGAGTGTTCTCCAGCATCGTGGAACGCGTTTTATGTCCATCCCATGGCCGACTCATTCCCGATAACTTGAAATACTGGCCATGCGAATCAAACGTCACATGTTCAATGAATGAAGGCATCAGGACGATCGCCACACACTCCCGCATCCCAGGTTCCAATTCCCATTGTTTACGAAGTTCGTCTTTAGAAGGACCGCCAATCAGCATATCTTTCACCAGCACTTTGAAATTGTTATCGATTGGCGGCGATTGCACGCGCGGATAAAACCTCCAACCAAATGTATCTGCACCATGCCCAAAGGCAACCGCAGTGGAATTGAGGGCAACCGTCTGCATATCGATCTCAATTCGCCGTACGTAACGTGTCAAGTTTTGTGCCCTAATCCGACCTGAAGAAAATGCCAGGGCCAGAGCCAATTGCATTTCACGTCGCATACTGTAAGTATCTGCAATATTTTGATCCTGTCGTTGTGGATCAAGGGCAAACACATGAATCGGCCAGCGACACTTCACATACTCAATGAATGCTTGTTCGGCGGCAGGATCAGATCGCAGTTCACTATGATCCATCCCGGGAACCAGCGATTCCGTAGTTTTAAAATCTGTTCCAAAGAAACAATGCCTGCCGGTACACATGCAGTTACAGTTAGGGTCACGGCTCACGCGTTTCATATCTTCATTTAACTGCTCATTCAACACGGCAGCCTCGACTAACACCGCCCAGGCGAGTGAACTGATGGTAGTCGGAAGATAACTTACAGTTCCGTCTTCCTTCTTGTACTTTTTTTTACCTAATTGGCCATCAAATTGCTGAGCGTCTAATAAGTCAGAGTCAGAGTTACCTTTGCGGGCAGCAACGCCCCCCTCAAGTGCCCTATGAGTTACCCATAATCTTTGCCTCAGCTTTTGCAACGTCCCATAATTTTCGGTACGTATCGCTTTATTAATTTTCTCACATAATGCCAGCCGAACAGACTGAGCTTGACTGCCATGTAGACTCGTTCCCAATTCGTCTACACCAACTAAAGTCCCTGGTTCCCAGAAATGGGGGCTTGTTTTCAGAAAATCATAGGCTGCTTCCAGTTCTTCACGTAAAAAACTACGAACATCAGAAAGATGTGTATCATGATCGACAGGTTTTCGCTGATAAAATTGATTACTGATGGCCACCAATTGTCGTTCACCAAAAACATTCACCACCTGCGTTGCAGGAATCGGATTCCTGGCACGCCGATTGCCAGGCGTTGCCAGAACCACACGACTTGGATTTACTGATTTAGTAAAAAATTTCATACCACGTTCAACAGCTACAGATGATTGCACTTTCGGAGCAAAGGCGACAATTCCCGTACTAATCGATGGTACCGCTGGTGCCACCCCTGCATTGGCATCCTCAGCAGGTGTTGCTTGCCCCATTGCTTCCTGAAGCTTCAATACTGTTAAACTCAATTCATCAACCAGATCGTTAATCACCAGTTCACGAAACACACGCGGCAGAACTTCCCCTGAAATATGTGGAGTGGCTGTTACTGTGACTTCAGCACCATGCCCTTTCCGCGTCTGATAACCTGGCAAAACAGATACAGGAATGCGAACCAGATTCATCGAGTACCCAGGTGCATCGGATGTATCGTCACCTTCATTAATACGACGAATCTCATTCAGATGATCCAGATACCGCTTCAACTGATCCAGTTCAATAGTCGGTTCGAGTCCGAGTTTCTTTTTCTCGAAATTACTACCAGCACCTGTTAAGCCGCTGTAATTATAAATACCTGCAGATCGCGAGATTGGAGCATCTGAACCCTTCGCAGCAGCAGCTTCTGCAGCTGCTGCGTCAGCTGGTGGTGCGGGGGCTGCTGTAATTGCTTCGTCTTCCATGAGGGATTGTACGATATTGATATCAGTAGCAGGCGGTATTCCTCCTGCTGTATTTGGAGATGCAGCAGCTTGGATGGCCAGAGCGTTAGCCAGATAAGCTTGATCGCTACGTTGAATGGAAGCATTCATCAAGATTTCGAATTGATCGACCTTTTGGGCCATGATGCGTTCGAATTCCTGACGATGTTTCGTGAGACGAGATTCTCCCCAGACATCAGGAACTTTTACAACAACGGTGCCATCCTTGCCGATCTTATGTTCCATGTGATCAAGCTTGATCGCCACTCGTTCCATCGACGTCTTATGCTTAGGCTTCTTCTGAAACCAGAACAGCCCGTCACCGGCCATCAAAGTGTTTAAAGCAGGGTTTCCCCCGGCAATCAATGCCACCAACAACACACGAATGAGACAATCCTTGTACTTAT
>NZ_CALEMX010000081.1 GCF_937910335.1 uncultured Gimesia sp.
TAGCAAGCAAATCCAGATTAACAGGTTCTCGGAAGAGAAATCACAGCAGGCGAGGTTTGCCGAGATACATTACTTATGTGGTTCCGACTCAACAAACGATACTGTACACAAGGAAGTCACATTCCATATAAATCGTGATCTACCAGCATATACCGAAGTGCCCTCTTTTCTCACGCCTAATTATATCATGTTTGTCCAATTTGTGAATTATTTGTGAGTTGACCGGGATTTTTTGGAAGATCCCGTATTTTCCGGTATCAAAATCGGATCCATTCAGTATTAAGGCACGAAGACAAATTCCGGTGAATTCAAGAGTGTCCAGAGTAGATCTTCATATCGATTGCGCCAATCTTCTTTCAAGCGTTGTGTTGGCGGGTCTCCCTCTTTCACAGCATGCTCGAGCTCGACCTTAATTTCATTCGCCCGCGAGTTTACATGATTCGACCAACCCACCAAATTACGTGGTAACGTTTTGCGACGGACAATTTTAGCATTTTTGTTAATACGTGCCGCATATCCGGGTTGGAGTAAATCGACAAATATTTTCAATTCACTGTCAGACGGCTCGCGCGTGAGTATTTTCATGACGGTCTTTACAATTAACTCTTCAACAGGCTGATCCTGTAATGAAAGTTTTGTGAAATCGCTGTCATCTGAAAGTCGTGTAAAACGCTTGCCTATCAGACCATTGGCAAGTATCGCCGGCTGCAATGCGGTCGAGGTGTACTCTCTGGAGCTCGATGGATTCTGTCTTGTATCCCGCCAGCCAAATGTTTTCATCAAAGTGATAAAGGGCTGGCCAAAAGGGAGCGCCAGACTGGGACGATCACGTTCATTAGAAGGGGATGTAAATTCCCAGGCACGACGTGGCGTTCCCAGATCGAGCGAACTGTGGTAATCCCTTGCACCATCTATGTCGATACACATCCTGCCGGCATCAAGAGGTTTGCCGCAAATTACAAACAGTGAATCTACAATTTGTTCTGCTTCCATGCGGCGTAAAACGGGTGAAGCATAATTGTAAGTCGCATCAACGAGTGTTTCAATTTTGCTGACGTCGGTCGTCGCCTGACGCTGATAAAGGTCCGATTCAAAAATCGAACGTGCCAGAGTTTTGAGATCGTAACCGTGAATGACAAACTGTTGTGAAAGGTATTTGAGTAACTTGGGATGCGAAGGCTCCTGACCATCCCAGTCATCAACGGGTTCCACCAATCCCCGACCGAGATAGCGATTCCAGACTCGGTTTACAATCACGTTTGCAAAACGTTCGTTCCGGGGAGAGGTCATAATGGCAGCCAATTGTTCGCGGGTATCTTTGGAAGAGCGCAGATAGTTCTCGGGGAATTTACCCGGTTTGATCAGTTCTTCAAACGTCCATTTCGGCGTTACGTTTGCGCCGGGTAATAATGTGACTGAGACGAGCATCGAATTTGACTTGGGATCAAATCCAGGAATCGAGCTGGTTTTGGGAACTCCCTGCGGAGATCGCTTGAGCATGGCAGCCAGGCTGAATAAATCGCGCTGCTTGAAATCATGAAAGGGTGCGTCATGACAGCGGGCACATTTCATATTCAATCCGAGAAATGCCTGGCCCACAATATGTGCTTTTGCCGCCATGGGTGCGTCGTTTTGCGAAGCCATTTCAAAACCGGCGGGACCACCAAAATATTTGCTGCCTTCCATCATGACCAGTTCGGTGAGGAAGCGGTCAAAAGGTTTGTTATCGTAAAAGGATTCATGAATCCACCAGCGAAACGGTCCCGTATTATTCAAGGTCGGATTCACAATATTTGGATTCTCGGCCAACACATCCTGCCAATATCCGACCCAGTTATCTGCCCAGCCTGGATCGTTGAGTAAACGTGTAATGGCATTCGCGCGGCGTGTTTTCGGTTTGTCAGCCAGATAAGTCTGAATCCATTCCGGTGAAGGCACGATTCCCGTCGCGTCGAGCGACAAACGGCGCAGAAAGGCAAGATCGTTCAGCAATGGAGACTGAGGCACTTTCTCTTTTGCCAGACGCTGATTGATAAAATGATCAATGGCATTGTTGGCACGTAAACCTGAAACAGCTGTTGGCACTTTGACCTGGGGCTGTTTGAGAATTTCCTGTTTAGCAAGTTGATGGCGCCACTCCCAGTATTTGTTTTCTGCCGTGGCTGCAGCTTGACGTCGCTGTGCGTTGACAGCGATGAGACCGGAGCGGTAACTGGCTTCGAAGGGTACCCAACTTTCGTCAGTCAACATGACCACGTCATTCGTCGTTGTGAGTAACTGAAAGTCTTTTCCCAGATCACCGATCAGGACGGCTGTTTCACCCAGATCGGGCCGATGTTTAAAGCCACCGACAATCATTTCGAAACGGATGCGATGAGGTTTGCCATCACTATTGTATTCAATCACCTTTTCCTGGTCACCACGATGCAACGGGCGAATATTCGGCGCCAGACTGCGATCGACGTCGAAGACATAACCGTGCGCGCTGCTGGAGATATTGTGAAACCCGGTTTCTGCGACTAATTTTTCATCGATATAAAGCCGCGACGCATTGCGGGCACGAACCAGAATTCGTTTTTTTCCTTTGGGAATTGTGATACGCGACATGGCTCGTACCAGAAACGGGTCGGGGCGATCCACTTTAACACCCCGCGCGGAATATCGATTGGGGATTTCGATCAGAGCAAAATGAGGTTGTGTAAATGTTTCCGCATGACGAGGCGGTGGAAAGCTCCAGGATCTTCGGTTGGGAATTCCTTCGAGGATGTCAACCTGAACGCGATCTGAGGGAATCGCCGTCCAATCGATCTGGGGTTTCGGTGCGACATATTTAAAGTGGGCGGTAACCTGTTTTGCCGAGAGTGCGGTGCGATAGATGGCGAGTTCATCCATTCGGCCATCGAAGGAACTGTTTGCTGATCCGCCCATAGAAGAGCCGATCCAGACTTCGTCATTATCGACAATCGGGGCTTTTGTCGTATCGCCACCTAGATCCCATTTACCGGAAACCGACCGACCATTCACGTATACTTTAAAGCTTTTCTTTTTTCCGAACGTATAGGTCAGAACGACATGTTGCCAACGATGTGACATAATGCCAGCACCTGTGGAAGTCCAGCGATGATAGTTCGGTTTAAGCTCTTTCTTTTCTGGTTGACTTCGAAATAAAAAACTGATTTCAGTCCCGGTGAGTCTCAGGCTGTAATTTTGATTATCGCGAGCGACTCCTTTTCGATTCGTGCGACCTTTACCGATGATATAGCGGTATTTGCCGGCTTGTGTGGAGTTCGGATTGACCCAGGCCTCAAGGGTCATCGAATCGCCGGCAGTAAAATCGAGAACACTCTTCTCGCCTGGATCAACCACACGGAGGTACCCGCCTCCCGCTTTGAATTCTGCAGCTTGATTGTCTGGTTTGAACAGAGGAAATTCTGAAGGTCTGGGGCCCGCTGTTGTATCTGCCAGCTTGCCACTTTCCAGCGCCATCACTGCTTCCGAATTGACGTTTTTTTTGTGCTGACTGGTACGGACAGCGGCATAACCTGCTTTGGATCGTTGTTGAAAGTTCCAATAGAGTACCGGTTGATCTGAAAGAATCAGTTCACGATAAGTAGCGGGTGTCTGCTTTGCTGCTTTAGGTTTGTCCGTAAGTGAAATGCTCGGGAACAAAGTCAAGGCGAGCGAAAAAGCCAGGAGTGTGACGAGACTCTTGACGAATGCCAAAGATTTCATAGCAGGCTATTCCAGATAATCAGGTTCTTGGAAGAGATATCACGGCAGGCGAGGTTTGTGAAGATGAGGTATTCCCAATCACACAAATGCTACTGTACACAAGGACGTCATATTTATTGTAAGTCGTAATCAATTAAAAGATACCCAAGTGTGAGATGATCTCACGCCAAAATATATCAGGATCGGCTAATTTGTGATTTTTTTGTGAGATTGCAGATCTTCTGGTATATAAATGCAGGTTATTTCAACACTGCCGTATTATCGAAGGCACTGAAACTGAGGATCGTATCCAAATTGAATTCTGAAGAGACAGAAAAATTTGTTCAACTTCTCACCGCGCATCAGAGCATGCTTTATGCGTATATTCGGTCATTGTTGCCTGACTCTCAAGCAGTGCAGGATGTTCTTCAAGAAACGAATATGGTGCTCTGGCGGCGTTCAGAGGAATTTGAAGCGGGAAGTAATTTTGTAGCCTGGGCATGCAAGGTGGCTTACTTTCAAGTCCTGGCGTTTTATCGTGATAACAAACGAGATTCTCTGGTATTTAATGTCGAACTGGTCTCCATGCTGGCCCAACAAAATGAAGAAAAACTCGCAGGTTCTCACGATCTCCAACGGGTACTCTCGTGTTGCCTTTCCAAGCTGCCGGAACAAAGCCGCCACTTGATTCAACAGCGTTATGCATCAGGCGGGTCGGTCCAGACCATTGCGGCAGAACAAGGTCGCTCTGTGGGCGCTGTTTCTCAGATGCTTTATCGTATCCGACAACTTTTACAAGAGTGCATTCAAAAAACACTTGCCAGCGAGCAAGGAGAATAATTTATCATGAATCGTCATCGCCCCTCCCCAGAAAATCAGAACGATTTACAAGAGCTCATCTCTGCCTTTATCGATGGTACGCTATCCGAAACGGAAACTCAGAAATTTCTGGCACGTCTGGAATCGGACGAGATAATCCGCGATCTGTATCTGCAAATGATGAATACCGATTCTCTGCTGCAATGGGAACAGGGACAAACCGAATCTCAGCCTGATCTTTTGGGCCTGACAAGTGAGTACCAGGGAGTCTCCACAACCATCGATTCCGGTGTCGTCTTGGCGCGAAAGCAATTAACCTTTATGCGTTATGCTCTGGCGGCAACCATCGCGGTGTGTCTCTGTCTGGCGGGGCTTTTACTTATGGAAAGCAATCCCACTTTGGCTCTCGCGCAACTTGATTCCAGCGAGGGAGTCCCTGCCGCCATGATTATCGAAGAACATCACGCCATCTGGGAAAAGACCGAGTGGACGCAAGATGTCAGCAAGCCTCTCGTCCCGGGTTGGTTGAAATTAAAATCGGGACAAGTCCTGATTGATTTTCTGGGAGGGACAACGATTGCCTTGCAAGGTCCTGCAGAACTGGGACTGAATGCGAATAATCGTGCCTATTTAAAATCGGGTCGCCTGGCGACGATGGGAACTTCGCGGGTTCATGATTTTACATTAACAACGGACAACCTGACGATTCTTTCCCAGTCGGCAAATTTTGGGCTGTCTGTGACTTCGGACAACCAGACTGAAGTACATGTCTTCGAAGGTCGTGTTACGGTTTCCCATTCACAATCGCAGCCGGTAAAAGAAATTCAAACAGATAAACAACCAGAAACTGCTGACGCAATCATTGTGGAAGCCGGTCAGGCGATTCTCTTTGATCAAAATGGTCAGGAAATCAGCCGTCAATTGGCAGATCGAATTCAATTCCCATCGCGTAATCGGTTTTCTGTAGCTGATCCTCCCGGTGATATCCCGGCGATCAACTTCGCGTCTTACTCCATCGAACCTTATGGTTTTCAGGATGGTCAGTATGAACTGCCTACAGATCACCAGTTAATTGAGCAAGGCAAAGGCATTCGTTTGTGGGGAAATGCCTGGAAGACACTGGAGATCAACAAAGAAGTTACACCCAATACCGTGATCGAATTTGATTTCCGCTGCTCTCACGAAGGTCAAATTCACGGGTTTGGTTTTGATACAGATCAAACCCATGACAAACAGAATCATGTGTTTCAGATTTATGGATACGAAGTTCGTCCCGGAATCGGACAGCAATTCAACACTTATACGGGCACCGACTGGAAGCGTTTTCGGATTCGTGTAGGCCGATATCTGGCAGGCAAACATCGCTATCTGGTTTTTATTGCCGACGAAGATGTGATTGCCCGCGCAGAGAGCCAGTTTCGCAATGTAAGAATTTACGAAGCGCCTGTAAAATAGTTGTGAATTACGTTAAGGAAATATCCTTAGCACGACAGGCTCAGGCTGATCCTCGATGAGCATCAACTCTTGATTTGCCGCCAATTTATTGAAGAGTTGTTTTTTACCTGAAGGCCATTCGACAGAGATATTATGTGCTTCCGTATGATCGCCTAACCCGAAAACAAGGATACGTTGATTGCTGGCCATATACCCATCTCCGGCAGTCATCTGTCTGATTATGGTCTTACCATTCACTTGCAAACGCACCGTGGTCCCGATGGCATCCCGACTGGAGATAGTTCCCGTTAAGTGGAACACAAGACGGTTTCCATGATTCGTAGTTGTGTTTTGTATTAAGGCGACTGGGGCTTGTAACTGAGTAATCACTGCTTCTGGTAAACCATCCCGATTCCAATCCAGGCAAGCAAGACCACGACCAAGTCGTTTCTCCTCAAAGAAAGTCCCCAACTCATTTCCAGGAATTTCTCGATACTTTCCAGCGCCTGAATTAAGGAAAAACTGTGGTTTCATTTTAAAAGGAGTACCTGTTTTACTCAAATCTTCCACATGTCCATTCGCAGCGATCAAGTCCAGGTGACCGTTTAAATTCGCGTCAATAAATTGAGTTCCAAAACCCAATACAGAAAGGCTTGGGTTATAAAGTGAGTTTTTACGAGTCACATCCAGAAAATTATCTGCGTTGATTTGACTGTAAAATGTATTGGACTCTCGAAAATAATTTGTCACAAACAGGTCTAATAATCCATCGCCATTTCCATCACCGGCGGCGATTCCCATACAGGCTTCCGTCCGACCATCTGAATTGAGCGCCAGGCCTGCCAAAAGGGCCTGTTCTTCAAAATGAAGGCTCTTTATGTGGTTTGTTGGTTGGTTGACAAAATAAAAATTAGGCACTGCATCATTGGCAATGAATAAATTCAATTTTTTCTGGTCCCCGAAATAAGCGGCAACGATTCCCAGACCTTTGCCATCCGGGACCTTAATTCCTGAGTCAGAAGTAATGTCTTCAAAGTTACTGTTTGCTTGATTCAAAAAGAGACGGTCTTGTGCAGCGGGAAAATTTTGCGGCATACAGGAGTGAAATGTGCCGTCATTCGAACTACAAACACGGTCGAAAACATCTTGACCTGCGAGATAGTTCACAGCATAAATTTCCGGAAACGAATCGTTATTTAAGTCCGCCATCAGACAACTTGTTGTCCAGTCTGCAATGTCGCCTGCAGCCTGATTTATCTCTGAAAATGTGCCATCTCCATTATTGATATAGAGTCGATTTTCTCCAATATTACCCACATAAATATCATCAAAACCATCATTATTCAGGTCGCCTATCGTGACACCTTGACTAAATCGGTTTTCCCGAATTCCGGTGTGACTGGTCACATTCCGAAAAGTACCATCTCCCTGATTTAAAAACAGGGAGTCGAGATATTGCATGCTTCGTTCATTGGGAGGCCAGGAACATCCTTGTGCCAAATAGAGGTCAGGCCAGTCATCATTATTCAAATCAAGAACGGCAACTCCCCCTCCGGTGAATTCATACATTTTGGGTTTTAAGTTTGGTTGCTTTGCGCTATTGAAATATTTAAAGCTCAGCCCCGCCTCCGCTGCAACTTCCTGGAAAGTGACTACGGAGTGATGTGTGAGTGCCACGGTTTTTTTGGCTGGCAAGGAATTTTCGATTTGATTCGGAAGTGGATACTCCGAAAAATCGAACTCAAAAGCTGGATTTTTTGAATCAATCATCCGCTTGAGCAGAAGCGTTGACAATTCAGGACCAAATTCCTGAAGTGAATTTTGCACCCAAGTTGTTTGAGGTGCGAGCATCATTGCTGCCCTGCTCCAGCCAAACGATTCCCAAATCAAACCAAGTTCTTTCCCAAGCTGAACCACTTTCTGTGCTGCGTCCAAATCTTGATCGGAATAAGCAATCTTTACTTCACTTTCATAAGACTGAAGTTTTTTTGTTTGATTAAGAAATTGATTGGCTTTTTCAAATTCGCCTTTTTTCAATAAAAGTTGTCCGAGTTGATAGCAGGCATGTGAGTTAGTCCCATCACGTCTGATTGCCTCCCAAAAGCATCGAATGGCTGCGTTCATATCTCCCTGTTGTTGAAACCAGTTTCCTCGAATGTTCCAGATCATGGGATGTTGATTTGCTTTTTCAGGTAATTGATCCAACCAGACTTGCATTGACTGCGGATCGTTTTGCTGACTGATAAGCTGGCCTATTTTGACATGGGCTTCTATCAGATCCGGAGCCAGCTTGATCACTTGCCGAAGCTGTTCTTCTGCTTTATTAAAATGCTGCTCTTCTATAGAGCCTCTTGCCAGCCCTAACAGAACCAGAGGATCATTAGGAGATAACCTGGAGTAGTCGAGTATGGTCTGATAGTTTTCAAATGCCCGGTCACCCATTGTAATCAGATATAGAATGATGGGATTAAACTGTTTACCGGGAATCAATGACAATCGAAATGGCTCTGCTTCCCAGCTTTGAGCACTCAAACCAAGCAGGTATGCCAAATGTTCATTCGCCAACGTATTATGAGGATCAAGTTTCAATAGCTGTCGATATTCTTTTTCCGCACGTGAAAGCGATTTTAATTTCATCAACAGGATTTCGCCCGCTCTGCCATGGGCCTTTATCGCGTCTGTCTTTTTGGAATCTGAAACGCGGTTGTAGAATTTGACAGCCTGTTCAAAATTGCCCTGTGCCTCGGCCGCTTCCGCAGCCAGGAAGGCTGCCTGATTTGCATATTCTTTGTGATCAAGCAATCGTTCCGCTATTTGCTGCGCATTGAAATATTTTTTTTGCAGCAGCGCTGTGTTTGCTTTGATTAGAAGTCGGGCAGGTAAATTTTGAGCCTTCCAATAGAATCCAATAGCGAATACACAAGCACAAAACAAACAGCTAGAAATGAGAATTTTAATTTTGCGTTTCATAGACCAATTTTATTATGGCTTCAGGTCAAAGTCGAATGTGTTTTCTCCTTCTTTGACGACGATCTGTAAATCCGGCGTTTGCTCGTTCTGGTATTTCTTCGAAACCTCTTTGAGGGCATTTTTCAGTTCTGGATTTCCCGATTCAGAAGTGATTCTTCTGTTTCTAAGGGCGGTGGTTCGTCTTTCCCACCACCGATAATCAGAAAGGTGGCTGCAAACAGCAGATAGCCTATACCAATTCCTGTCGCATGAAAGGTAAAGCCGTCAACATTATCTGCAGTGAATGCCAGACGAAAATGAATGTCGTTACCGATGATTTCGTACGCATTGGTCAGCCCGACAAAGGCAAACAGCGCAGCAATGACAGACCAGACCGCGGCAGAACGGTATTTGCCATCAATCAGACAGGCACAGATCGCAGCCAGTATCATACAGGTAAAAATGAATCCCCTTTCCATTACCACCAGACCGTGTACCAGAAATCCATTGACTTCCGTAAACAGATTCCTTGATAGAATATCCTGGAGTGATTTACCACCGCCGACGAGCAGAGTGCCCTGCATGATGGTGGCCCCCCAGGCAGCTATGGCAGGAAACAACCCCAGCGCAACCGCGGGTGCATGGCGATTGGGAGATGCCTGGAACGCCTGAGCCGTGATGACCATGCCGATCCAGAGTACAATGGCGATTCCGGCTTCGAGCGGGATGATCTTGCTGATGACTCCCGTCGTTCCCGTTAAACAGATCAAAAGAATAAAGACTCCATTCATAATCGAATATCCGGCACGCGATCCCATTTCCTTCCAACCGGGGTGTCCGATATAGATCGTTGTAGGGAAACAACTGCCGAGCAGCGATGCGACGATTGTTCCTACGCCATTCGCGAGCATGGCCGGCTTTGCAGGATAACTGTCGCCGGCTGCTTCCGCGGATTCAATGTTTTGCATACTACCGATGACGTTGAACAAGCCCATCGGAAAAATGACAGACATAAAGCCCACCCATTCACCGGGGTCTTTGAGCAATTCCCATAGCGCAGATCCTGCAAATTGAGGCGGGTACCAGCCTGCCTGATCCCAGGCTGTTTTAATGGCATCCGTACTCATGGCAGAGCCCTGCATCAATTGCGGAATCAGTTCGGGCAGCAGCCACGCACAGATGGTTCCTACAATGATCGCCAGCAATCCACCCGGCATGCGAAAAGGAAGTCTGGTTCGAGAAAATAAAGTCAGTAATACCACTGCTGCAGGCAGCATCGCAATCAGTGGTCGCTGATAGATCTTTAAAGCAAACGTCATGGAAATGAATCCAATGGCGATGCCGGCGAGCGTTGAGAGCAGCGCGGCACGGGGAGTCAGTTTACGAACTCGATCTGCAACAAACGCGCCGAGAAATTCGATCACACCGCTACCGAAACAGGCCAGCAATCCCATTTGCCAGGCCGCTTCGGCACTATTGGTTCGTTGATAGACGGGAATCATCACGAAAAATATGTAAACCAGCAGCGAGGGTGTATTGATGCCATAAGGCAGCGCACAGACATCACTCCGATTTTCTCTTTTCGCCAGTTGATGTGCCTGCCAGGAGTAAAAGAGATTCCCGAATAGAATACTGAGTGCAGCTCCCGGAAGAATGTAGCGCAGTAATAATTCTGAATCAGCAGAGATCCCACATAGCCCACACAAAGCAACGATTAACAGAAGCTGGACGAGGTTATCGATCATTAACGCGAAAAAGCCGTCCAGATCGCGTCGCACGAAGAGGGGGTATTTGCTGTGCTTCATATCAGCTGAGCAGTTCCTGTATTTCATCTGCAGTAAACGGGGCTTTCAGTCGCGCACCCAGTTGCGAGACAACACGGGCAGCTGCATGGGATGCCAGATGACCTGCTTGATGCCAGGTCAATTCATTGGTAATTCCATAAAGAATCCCGGCAGCATACATGTCTCCCGCACCTGTGGTATCGATGGCTTCCGTCTCGACGCCTTCAATGGGAATTACTTGCCCTTCATGCATCAAAATCGAACCATCGGGCCCCAAAGTCAGAGCCAGATTCGGAACATGTTTATGTATGATGTTGGCACATTCTACTGCGTCGTGTTTTCCGGTCAGGCTGCGGGCCTCTTCCAGGTTGCAGAACAGTAGATCAACGGGGCCTTCGATCAATTGCTGAAATTCATCGCGAAACAAATTGATCAGAAATGGGTCGGAGACTGTAAACGCCACTTTCACATTGTGTTTTTTAGCCAATTCGATCGCATGGTAGGCGGCCTTTTTCTGTGTTTCTCCGGTAAACAGATAACCTTCCACATAGACACATTTTGATTGTTTGATATGTTCTTCACTTAAGTCATCCGGGCTTAATGTAGCCGATACACCAAGGTTCGTCAGCATGGTCCGCTGTGCGTCATCGGTAATCAGGACCACGCAGGTCCCCGTCTGCCCATTTGAGGAGGGGGGAACTTCAATCGTCACTCCCAGTTTTCGCATGTCAGCCAGGTCAAATTCACCTAACATATCGTTGGCAACTTTGCCTGCATACGCTGCTTTTCCCCCAAAATCGGCGACACCCAGTATGGTATTGGCGGCAGAACCGCCGGCCGATTGAGAGATCGGCGCGCCATCGAGTTCTCCCAGCACTTTTTGCTGTGCTTCCTCATCAACCAACGTCATGATGCCCTTGGCATATCCCAGTTTTAGCAGAGTGGCATCAGAGATTTGAGCCTGAATATCGACCAGAGCGTTTCCAACGCCATATACATCGTATTGCATTTTTTACCTTAAGATGATGAATTAAAATCTTGTAATTTCGTTTTTTTGCGTGTTTAGAGAATGTTCAGATTAACTATTTCGAAGGTGTGCAGATCATAACCAATCGTGATTCAATGGGAAACCACAAAGAGAAAGCATCTAATCAGTTTGAAAAAAGCAACAAGGTCACTACTATATAGACAAGAATATACGAAGATTTCCCATCGAGGGTCGTGCTTCTCCGATGGTATGGATAAGATTTCCTGAGTTGGGATTCTCCAACAACACGCAAGATGAATAAAATAATCCTCGCATCAGATAGTTAAGGATGCTTTTCAAATGACTGACCCCTCCTCTTCATACGACTTTATGTACTCGCTGCCACCCATCGGTGGAAATCCCTCAACTCGTCCTCAACAGACGAATCCGGGGAGTTTTGCAAATCCTGCTCAGATTGCTCCCGGAGTCAAAGGTGCTTTGACGTTTTCTTCTCCCAATACTCCGGGCATGCCTGATGTTTCCGACAAAACTGCCTGGGATTTCATGCCGGAAGGCTGGGAACTGAAAGCTGGCTTTGAAGAAAATTACGAAACGGCAGACGCCTGGTTACCACCGGCTGATTTTCTGCCCGTCACGCAATTGGAATTTGCGCGCTGTGGAACAGTCACTCCGGAAATGGAACGCGTTGCAGAGCGGGAAACCCATCTGACCGCCGAACAGATCCGAGACGAAGTCGCCGCCGGTCGTATGATTATTCCTGCTAACAAAGTCCATCTCGGTTATAAGCTGGACCCGATGGCAATTGGTCGCGCATCGAAAACGAAAGTCAACGCCAACATGGGGGCTTCGCCGGTCTCTTCAGGAACGGATGAAGAAATTGAAAAACTAACCTGGGCCCAACGCTGGGGCGCCGATACGGTCATGGACCTTTCCACAGGCGGAGACATTGATGGCTGTCGGCAGGCGATTATTGAAAACAGCACCGTTCCCATCGGTACGGTACCCATCTATTCAATGATCATTGCCCGTCGACTGGAAGACCTGGATCATGCCAGCATTTTGCAGATGCTAGATCATCAGGCAAAACAGGGCGTTGACTATTTTACCATTCATGCCGGTGTCTTGCATGAGCATTTATCATTAGTGGCAAAACGATTAATTGGAATCGTCAGTCGCGGCGGTTCGCTGCTGGCAAAATGGATGCTGCATAACCAGCGTCAAAATCCGATGTATGAACTCTGGGATGACATCTGCGACATCATGCGGGAATATGACGTTAGTTTTTCGATCGGTGATGGCTTGCGTCCCGGCGGGTTGGCTGACGGAACTGACCGTGCCCAACTGGCAGAGTTGTGTGTGCTGGGTGAATTGACCGAACGTGCCTGGAAAAAAGGAGTACAGGTTATGGTTGAAGGTCCGGGGCATATTTCCTTCGACCAGATCGAATTCAATATGAAACTCCAGCGAACTCTGTGCCACGGCGCTCCCTTCTATGTGCTGGGACCTCTCGTGACTGATATTTTTCCCGGCTACGACCATATCACAAGCTGTATCGGCGCAACCGCAGCCGGTTATCATGGTGCCAGCATGCTCTGCTATGTGACACCGAAAGAGCACCTGGGCTTGCCCAAAAAGGATGACGTGAAACAAGGCTGTATTGCTTATAAGATTGCCGCCCACGCGGCAGATGTGGCGCTCGGCATTCCTGGAACCCGTGATCGAGATGATGATTTAACCGAAGCCCGCGCTGCACTCAACTGGGAAAAACACTTCGAGTTAAGTTTCGATCCTGATACCGCGCGTGCATTGCATGACGAAGACCTGGACGTAGATACCGACTTTTGTGCCATGTGTGGACATGACTGGTGTAGTGTTCGAATCTCGAAAGAGATTCAGGAATTTATGTCGGGCAAATCAGAAGATTACGCTTGGGATAAAGCCAAGAAGACGTTACCACTGACAGCCGAACAACAGGAAATCCTGGAGAAGCGAGGCGTGCTCAGCCCGGATCAAATTCACAAACTGGCTTCGAAGGTCAAGCAGGAAATGACCGGCGAGCAGGATAAAGCATCCTGCCACAGTGATTATGTGGCTCCCGAAGAAGCACAGCAGATGCAGACATCGAAAGAACTGCCCGTGTTGAATCAGAAGCCATAAAGTTGAGTTTTGCAGGCAAATAATCAAAGGGACATTCTGCGCAAAGCAATGGAATAAGATCGAGCAATGATTCGCCTGCGAATTAACCTCGTATCTTATTTACACCGAAAATGAATCCAACAAACATTAAAATCCAAGCACAAATTTTGCCGATGGCTCTTCCTGAACGATAAGCAGAAGTGCCAGAACGTACTGATGAACCGGATCCATTGGTATTATTCCCAGAACTACCAGACGCATAGGGAGATGTGTTCCCCGAAGCAACCTGATTGTTTGGTCTGTTTTTATTGCAGTGAGGGCATGGTGCTGTGATACCCTGGCCTTCTGCCTTGAACTTTCGGTTACACCTTATACAGCTATAAACTTTATCATTCGCATCCAACCCGCAATGTGGACAATGCTTAAAGAATGGTGAGTCGGAGGTATGGGATTTCTTGCAAATGGGACATGTCATCTCCCAGCGTGGTTCTTGCATGCCGGGGAATGCTTGCATATTAGTATTCGGATTCATCCCTGGTCCGCGATTATTGGAGATTGGTTCCCTGCCTGCCATACCCCGATTCATTCCTCCTGGATTGGAGTTATTATTATTCAATGCCAGTTGATCTGTCTGTTTCTGCTTGCGCGGTTTTATCAGACTCTGGTCTTGGTCACTGAAAAATTCCGTGATGAATAGTTCTTCTTTCGTTCCGGTATTAATCACGGCAACGGAATTTCCATAAGCTAATTTGACAAATTTCCCTTTGATATGCCGCTGACTACGGTCTGTCCAGACGCGAAACTCTTTCTCTCTTTCTTCCGGAGTGAGCGTGACTTCCGCTCCTGCAGGAAAGAAGCTGCCGGGAATTTCTTTTTTCAGTCGTTCCTGAACATATTCCTGGTCTTCTACTATGAAGTTCAGATAAGGAAACTCCTGTGTCGCGCCGGTTTTTGTAATCAATAGAGTCACCTTGCCGTCTTCCATTTTCACATAAGATGCGCCAACAGAATTACCGGAGAGGTCGGTCCACTTGCGGTGATTATTCACCTTAATTAACAGTTTGAGTTTACGGGGAGGAAGGTTCGGGTCGAGGGGTTCGCGATAGACGAGCGGAATTTCAGCAAATCGTCCATGCATCTTCAAAGCATCCCGCAGCAGTTGCAGATCTTCCTCGACCAGCGTGCCAATCGGCACGCGTACGAAACCTGCGATCCGCGTTGCAAACATGACTTCGCGGCCTTGAATCCCCGTAAAGATCGCTTCTGACTTCTGTCCTTGTTTATCAGACCAGACCCGGTAACCTCTTAAAGCGGCAACAAGAACCGGGTCGATTTCAGTATTCGCTTTGATCACATTTGGATCATCTTCTGCCGCAGCCTTTGCCTTACCATCTGCGAGCATCGCTTTCGATTTTGCTTTCAGTTCTGCCTGACGCTCTGCAATTCCCCCGGGAAGGTTTGGAGTTTTCATAACGGGAGAGGGTTTACCGGGTGTCTCTACTGCAGGCTGGTCTTTTGACACACGATCTCGATACTCTGCAGGCAGGAGAGCGAGCATCTTATTTCTTCGATGATATTCCGCTAACCAGTTCAAGTCTTTTTCACTAAATTGATCGAGGGGAACCTGCTGAATCTGTCCGGGCTCTCTTTTCAGTATCACTTTTTTTAGAATATTGTTAATGCTCAGAAACTTGGCATCGTACTTTGTGCCATCCTTGAGATTCCATTCACGAACGGTAAATGGCTGATAAGATTCTTTCATCTTCGGTTCTGCAACCGTCATCTTTTTTTCAGGTTGATTATTTTCTGGTTCCGTTTTCGTCGGTTTCGCGGGCTCTGGCTCCGAGAAGTCTTTCTGTGGTTTACGATATTTTGGCGGCAGGAAACTCAGCTTATTCTTTCGCTTGTGATATTCATAAATCCAATTCAGATCTTTCACGCTTAATTTCTCAAGTGGAACACGAACGTTGCCTTTTCCTTCCAGCTTGAGTGTAGCGGTAGGACCCGATACGGTGATCATTTTTCCCGTCGCCTGCGTGCCATCACGATACGTCCAGTTGCGCACTGCGAATCGCTCATAGCTTTCTTCTGCAAACAAAGGTAGAGTGAAAAAGACTGATCCGAAAATCAGACACAAAATGGCAAATTGCGTTATTGTTTTCTTCATTGTGATCAAACCATGCGAAAAAATGGCAGGGGACGTAGCGTTTCCTGTAATGCAGCAACAATCTGTAATTGCTAGAATAGCCAACATGCGTTCAATATGAAATAGTATTTTTCAAAAATTTACCATCTTCAGAATGTCACGGGAACCCAAGAGTCCCGTCCCATTTCATCCTTAAAATAAGGTCCTGAGATAAGAGTGTTTCTAACAGTCGATTCTAACTCTGTATTTTCGTGTTTTCTCCAGATATAATAAGTTTTGTGCAGTTCATATCATCATAGAGCTTAATTTGAGTTTGATTTCCCGGAATGAAAAGAGAGTAAAAGCGTTTTATGCTGAAATCTTTAAAGGGACATTTTTTAATTGCCTCCCGAAAATTAAATGATCTCAATTTCTATCGATCCGTTGTGCTGATTGTGGAACACAATCAGGAAGGCGCCACCGGATTAATCGTCAACCGCCCCTCTTCTCTCTCAATAACAAATGCACTTTCGAAATATTTTGATCTCCCCAAGCTGGAAGACATGGTGTTTACGGGAGGTCCTGTCGAGCCGAATGGCATGTTTGCTCTGCACAATGCATCTGACCTGGAAAAGATCGAGGAGCCTATCGTTCCCAATTTATTTATGGGCAGCAGTCCGGAAGTATTTGAGCAGGTAATTTGGAAAATTTCGGAAGGCGATCCAGATTTGGATTTTCGGATCTTTTTTGGATGTGCGGGATGGGCGCCTCTCCAACTGGAATCTGAAGTTTCTCGAATGGACTGGCTTTCTACACGTGCGACAACGGAAGACATTTTTAAAATTGATCCCTATGATATTTGGAACGTTCTGCTAGAGAGGTCTATGGCCGAAAGACGTTTTTTGCCACAAGAGACGGCTCACCCTGAGTGGAACTGACAAAACAACATTTGCCCAACAACCAATGTCCTGCTGATTAAATCTATATAAAAAGTACCCCTTTGTATGACGCCCATCAAAATTACAGATCCGGTATCAGGTTCATCCGCGCACATCTTGCCGGAACTGGGCTTTAACTGTTATCAATTTCGCGCGATGATAGACGGTCAATGTATTGATGTGATCGATTCCCATCCCGAATTTCAGCACGGCGATCAACGTCCCAGCAGTAGCGGGATTCCGATTTTATTTCCCTTCCCGAATCGTATCGCAGATGCACATTATAAATGGGATGGCGTCAGTTATGATCTTCCCGCCGACAAGACGTACCATGATCAGACTGGCAATGCCATTCATGGATTTTGTCTGGACCTGCCCTGGCGTGTGATTGCGCAGGAAGAAACCTATGCGATTGCCCAGTTTCAACTTAGTATTGATGGAAAGCACCGCTTGAAATACTGGCCCGGTGATATTTTTATTGAAGTGAAATATGAGGTCAAAGGCGCCACACTGCGAGCCGACTTTCGCATTGGTAATCCGGGTACCACATCGGTTCCCTGGGGATTGGGAACACATCCTTATTTTAAGGTCCCCTTGTCTGAACAGGGAAGTCTCAAAAGCTGTCTGATTGAATCGCCGGCTACCGAAGAATGGGTTCTGGATCAATGCTTGCCAATCGGCGTCAAAAAATCTATTCCCCAGGCACATGATCTGCGCGAAGGTGCCTGGCTCGATCAATTAAACGTAGATGACGTTCTGAGTGGCATGCCCGAGGGCACCGAACAATACGAATGCCTGATCATGGATCAACAAGCCGGGCTGTTAGTGTCGCAGGATTATGACTCCCTTTTTTCAGAATTGGTAGTCTTCACACCTGCCCAACGAAACTGTATCTGTCTGGAACCTTATACTTGTGTGACGAATGCCATCAATCTAATGAGCGCCGATGCCGAAACGGGGCTGCGGGTATTGCCGCCGGGATCAGAGATAAAAACCTGGATTGAAATTCGGGCCGGTAAAGTGATTGTATGATGAATATGGGGACAAACAGGATGCAATGTAAAAAATATCCTATCTTGATTATAGCGCCATTGATTGCTGCACTCATGCTGTTACCGGCTGCTGTATCCGCTCAGTCGCAACCTGCTCAGACCAAAAATGTCACCAAAAATGTCAAAGACGCGATTTCTGGTAAGAAGGATTCCAATGCACGAACCCGGCTTCAGTTACTCAATATCGAAAACCGATTGAAGACATTAAAACAACAACCCGCGCATCAACCTGTCGTAACACAACAGACAAGAGCATATCTGGTTGTCGAAAACTCTCTCAAAGGTCCACCCACCAGCTATCGAACGCGCAATAGTACTCACTACATTTTAACACGCTTGATTCTTGTCAATCATAGCCCGCAACCCCTTAAGCTGATTCGATCTGAAATCAAAGCCAAAGTGGACGGGAAGGCTCATCCCCTGGCCGAATTACCCAAGAATATTGGTTACCAAACTGTCTTAATAGAAAAACGCAACCAGCGTTTGAGTAGTTTAAAGTTTGAGGACGAAGTCATTATCCCACCTGGCAAACAGGGCGGTCTATGGATTGTGATTTCAGATTTACAAGCAGGGCCACGTGTCCAGGAAATCGAATTTCAGACTACCGTCAATGGTCAGCAGTTAACCTTGAATGTGAATCGTTTTGAGCTGGGAAAATTACATCATTCCGTTCAATTGATGGGACCAAGTCGATGTCTGGCGGAACTGACGATTACGGGAGAGTTGAATTCGATTAACATCGGCAATCTGATGCAAGAAATCGACCTACTCACCACGCAAAATATCAAACGGTTCGTCATTCACTTTCCCACTAAGAATTCGCTGATTGAAAAGGCTGTAAATGATTGGCTGCCCCGCGCCGCTGAACAAATTGGTTCGAATACGATTGTGGAACCACGATTTCCCGCATTCCCCACACTGATCAGAGAGCTGCATCTTTCCGGCAATGCTTTTAAAGATTCCAAACCCCGCTATACCCATACAAAAGTAACACATCTTACAGAAGAAGCAGCCATACATGCCGCCCTTGACAGTGCCATGCGCGTGCTCTCGCGGGAAAAAGTTTCCGAACAAATCCGTATTGGATCTCCACCCGTGAAAGTTGCGGCGCTGATCAGTGGTGGTCGTCAATTAACAAATGAAGAACTGGACCTGGTCTTAGAACTCACTGCCGATCAGAACCCGCACGTGCAAGAAGCCGCTTTGTACGCACTACGTTATTTTGGAGATTCACGCGCTTTTGAGCGGCTTACGAAAGTGGCCAGTCAGCCACCCGGATCTCAATTTGAAATGGCTGTGGCCAGCCTGGCGGAGTCCCGTTTTACAAATGGTCAAAATTTTCTGTTACAAATATTAAAACAACATCCTCCCGAATCTCAGATCGTCATCATCGGTATCATTTCCCAGAGTCCGCGTTCGCAATGGGGCGCGGCCATTTACGGCTTTCTTTCCAGTGACAACCAGGCACTGCGTCAGGCAGCGATTAAGGCTTTGGTTCTCAACGGGCACCCCAAACTGCTCGAAGTACTCTCCAATGCATTGAAATCCCCGCATGAGGAGTTAAGAGAGGTTGCGTTTCGGGAACTCATTAAACGCAAAGACGTCGAGAGTGAAACGTTGGCCATGATTTATGTACTAGCAAAAATAGAACACGCGGCTCCTACAACAGAGATGCTGAGCTTTATTAACCGGATTAAAGATCCACGTACCATCCCCCTTTTATTTCAACAATTACAAAATTCTAAACTCAGTTCCAGCTTGAGAGTTTCCATCATCAAAACTCTGGCTTTGATTGGGGACCAGACTGTGGATAAGCAGTTCCTGAAATTTTTTCCAAAAGCCAATGCTGCCGAAAAATTATTAATCCTGGACTCACTCCGGAAAGTGGAATCGCCTCACTATTTCAAACTGGCCAGACAGGCGATCCAAGACAGTAACCCGTCGATTGTGAAGGGCACTATATCAAGCTTGAAGTACTCATCTTCCAACGAAGCGCTCTTAATATTGCAAGAAAAACTCCAAAAAACGAAAGACCCATCCACTTGGCAGACTATCTACTCAACATTGATTAGTATAGGCACGCCCGAAGCGCGACGAGCCATTATGCAAGCACGTCATGATGGGAACCTTGAAGAGAAAAAAAATGCCGCACACGTCGCTTTAACAAAGATTTATAAGAATTCACCGGGACAAAATTATTACCAAACAGGACTGCGACTGCAAAGTGAAAAAAAATGGCAGGCTGCGATTGAAAAATATAATACTGCAATCAGTATCGATCAATTATTGATCCCCGCATATATAGGGTTGGTAGATGTTAATAATTCACTTCGGAACTTTGAGGAAGCATTAAAATATGCTGACCAGGCTCTCAAAATCGATGATATGAACCCCCGCCTCTATGTAGCAAAAGGACTTGTTTACAGCAATCAGTCGAACTCGACCGAAGCCCTGAAACAATTCAATAAAGCCATTGAAATTTCTCCTTTAGATAACTTTCCTTACCTCATCATTGCTTCCCATCACATAAAACTCAAACAATATCAAGAAGCCATCGCGGCTTATGATGCGATCATCCAGATCAAACCTAACGATTTACAACCTTATCTATTCAAAGGACAACTCTTGACTGAAATCAGTCAATACGACGAAGCATTGAGGGTCTATGATGAGATCATTCGTAAAAATAATCGTTATGTGAGCGCCTTTACGGGACGAGGCCACACGAATTTACAGAAGACAGATTGGAAGGCAGCACAGAAAGATTTCCAGAAGGCATTTGATCTGAATAACAAGAGTTCACAGGCCATTTCAGGTTTGGCCATCTGCATGGTTTATAATCATGAGGAAGACAAAGCAATTTCCTTTGTAGAAGGACATGTGAAACAATTTGAGCAGAGCGGTTTGTTCCGGTATAACACTGCTTGTGTTTACGGCCGTACTTTGATCAATCTGCGAGACCAGACAAAAACGACAGAGGTCAAAAAGCGGATAAAAGCTTATCAGGAAAAAGCAATCCAACACCTGATCCTTAGCTCTCAATACGGATTTGAAGATGTCGAATGGATGCAGAAAGATCCTGACCTGAGTGAGCTACAGGAACT
>NZ_CALEMX010000082.1 GCF_937910335.1 uncultured Gimesia sp.
CGATCCTACCTGCGGCAGTGGGGGTATGCTGCTGTCCTGTCTGACCCATCTCAAGAAATAGTAAAAACCGCCATTTTTGATAAAACCAGCATCAAATCCCTATATCATAATTGATCTATTGGGATGCTTTCCGGGCCTGCTTTGTCAATTCCTTGATTTTGGAAATGACCCGCTTTTCTACTGAATCAGTAAAAGGTCCCGGATAAGAAGTATATGTCATCGCACCCCCTCCTTCATACCCTCCCTCTTTCAATACTCGAAGACTCGGCAAGTAACCAAAAACATGATTCGAATAGCCGGCTACCCAGATAATGGGATCTTCCTCCTCCTCTGCTCCAGAATTGATCTTCAGCTCTTTTTGAAGTCGAAGAGAATAATCGACGACGGTTTCACCACAAATTGCGGTTAATGTTAAATCGTTTCCAAATTGAATGACCTGTAATGGGAACGCATAGCGTGTTTGAATGCCGCCTCGTTCTTCAATTTGTGCCAACAGACGTGTTGCATGGCTTTTTTCGTATTTATTCCCTTGTTTCTGTTTTCTGAGTAATTCTTCACGCGAGGGAGGAGTCACGAACTCCAGTTCCACATCATCCATGGCCACGCCAAGAGGACCATGAATTAAACGCGGCTGCCGAACTGACAAAGCCACTTCCACTGCATTTGAAAGTGCACGACCATGCTGTTTGGCAAGATCTAATGTTCTCCGCGGATAAGGGTTTTGATCTCCTCCACAACCCATCATAAATAAGGCAATCATGCCAGGATGATCGGCTTCCAGATATTCCTGAGCAAATCCGGCATAGTCACCACAAAATTGGTAAAAACTGAGCGTTGTGTTATGGCATGCATATCCAAACAGGGCTGCCACAATAGAACCATCAGGACGTTTGACACTCAACACCGGCACTCGTTGATCAACGGGCCCTTGCGGATGGGGACTATTACTCACGCCTTTGGCTGTTGGCAAACGTCGGTTCATTGAGAAACCTGCCCGACCATAGGAATATTTTAGTTGAACTGGTTCCAGCTTGCTCAGGGCCTGGCCGATCGCTCCCACAATTTTCTTACTCAGTTTTTGAGTATATTCACGCGCCTCAGCTCCACGATCTCCCCCGAGCCCGCGGCGGGATGCTTTCCCCTCTCTTAGTTCTGGTCCACAATGAGTATGCGAGGCATTCATTAATAATGCGGTTGATGGAATTTTAAACTCAGATTCTAAACGAGCGGCAATGGGATCTCTTAATGCGGGTGTAATCCCAATTAAATCAGTGGTAACAATGACCACTTTTTGCCCTCGCATATCTTCAATGATTAACACTTTTGCATAGAGATCGTGCACTTTGCCTTCCGATGGTTTGTTGCGCGAAGCATATCCTGACATCCACATTGACTTTTCCGGTGTGATGACAACCGAGATCGCCGCTGCGCGCCACTCAGATTGCTTTTCTACTTCGGCAGACAGAACTGAATTCGCAGTACCAATGAAATACCCTGAAACAAACACAGTGATGAGTACAATTTGCTGAATGCGGTCTATCATAAGATTCCCCCGGGATCGTGAACTCTTGAAACGAAATTAATTAGTACTTTATTTCCCCACAGACGGGGCAGCCCATTCGACGCTGAATTGTATTGCGATGAAATGTCATATCTCGCAGATCAAACATCAACAATTGATTCGTTAAAGGCTCTCCTATGCCGGAAAGCACCTTAATGGCTTCCATTGCCGCCATACATCCCACGGTACCTGAAACCGCGCCAAATACAGGAAACTCTCGCTTCCAGGCTGGTGGATCGTTTGGAAATAAACAAGACAAGCATCCCGTTTGACCGGGAATAAATGTTGTCAATTGTGCTTCCAAATCGTACATGGCACATTCGATTAAAGGTTTATTCTGTAAGACCGATTGCCGGTTCATTGCATAACGCTCCGGGAAGAGCGGGGCACAGTCAACGATTAAATCTACTTGCTCCACAATAGGTTGGGCGTTCTCTTCACTAATATTTTCGGGAATCGCCACAATTTCCAAACGGGGATTCAGTTCTTTCAGTCGGCGTTCTGCTGATTCCACTCGAGGTTTACCCAACCAGTCATGTGTCATCAGCAATTGCCGGTTTAAATCACTGGGTTTGACATTTCCCGCATGCGCTATCACAAGCTTACCGATGCCGGCAGCCGCTAATTCATATGCAACCACACTACCCAATCCGCCACATCGCGAAACCAGGACTGAGGCGTTTTTTAATTTTTCCTGCCCAGCTTCACCATACTCGGGAACCCAGATCTGCCATTCGTAAACAGCTCGTTCTTCATCTGTCAGGGGAGCGAATCCAGACATCATGACTCCTGTATCTCTCACATTTCAAAGTGCTAAAATAATGTTTTCATTCGGAAGACTTAACCCCCCGAAATGGGTGAGAGAATCGTCACGACGTGATGCGATTCTAACGTCAAAGGCTCATCCCACATCACCTGTTCATTGGAAACAAATAGTAAGATTGAGGGATGTAGTTCATCGGAATCCGGAAAAAGAATCGCTTTGAGAGAAGGGCCGCGCTGCTCGGCTACTTCTTTCACAAGTTCCTGCAGAGTAATACCCTCATTCACCTCAAATTCTTCTTTGCTCACGCCGGCAGCTTTTTTAACCTGTGCCGTATACTCTACGATAATCTTCATACTAATCGACTTTCACCTGCGTAGAACTATCAGAGGGGGAGCCGGTCTCCGGACTCACTTTTCCGGTGAGATCGGATCTCTTTTCCCTAACTTTCGAAGGCAGGCTTTTAAGTACTCCTCCTTCAATGAGAAATTTCATATCCCCTAAACGATCCGACTCTGAAATGTTATGAGTAATATGCAATGTCGTAACACCCGTTAAGCGTTGCACATCACTCAGTAAAGTACACATTTCGCCTCGTGTGTCTTCATCTAATGCACTTAAGGGTTCATCCAGACACAAGATGGCTGGCTTCGCCGCTAATGCGCGTCCTAGAGATATTCTTTGCGTTTCTCCTCCACTCAAACCATGGGGAGTTCGGTTCAGCAATCCTGTAATCCCTAACAGTGTTGCCAACTCTTCCACACGCTCATCAATTTTTTGTTGACTCCATTTTCTTAACTCTAATGCAAACGACAAATTATCTCTCACTGTCATCGTATGAAACAGAACACCCTCCTGAGGCACGTATCCTATTTCACGTTCCGCTGGTTTTGCATGTGTAGCAAGTTTCCCATGTAGATGGATCGTTCCGGAAAGCACTTTTTTCAAGCCACAAATGGTCTCAAGAATGGTAGTTTTCCCACTACCCGTTTTGCCCATCAGGACGGCATAATGACCCTCGGGTACTTCAAAGCTGATATCTTTCAGCTCGAAATCGCCAACTTTAACACAGAGTTTATTTACTGATATCATGACACATCTAAACAGACGGCAAAATCATCCCACCGACTATCGTTACTTTTCCAAACAAGATTTTAAATTACTGCGCGGGTCAAACCAAACATCCGAGCAATCACTAACACGAACAAGGCGGAAACAACCATAATTAACGAAGCAGCAACCGCGCCTTCAATATTACCAACAGTTAACTCCAAAAACACCGTTGTCGGCAGGACTTCAGTCTTCATGCGTGTAGCGCCGGAAAAAATCAGAATGGGTCCGAATTCTCCCAGCGCACGAGCCCAGGCGAGCGTTCCTGCTGCCAATAATCCCCGATATGCCTGTGGAAATACCACACGCCAGAACGCCTGACCTCGGTTACAACCCAAAGTCAGCGCAACCTGCTCATAGCGCGGCCCTATCTGATCGAACGTGACGCGCATCGTTCGAACGGCAAACGCACACGCCACCATAAATTGAGCCAAAATCACACTCGGAATTTCATAGGTTACTCCGATTGCTTTCCCAAAAATTAACTTCGTCACTTTACGAATCAGGTCATCAATAGATTGTGTTTTCTTCATCGCAAACTCTTGACTAGAGTTTGCCTCGGAATCCGACGCAACCATTTCATTGAGCCATTCAATCTGAGGTACATCCACCTGAAATAAAATTAACAGGCACAAGCCAATCACCAAAGGAGGTAACACGATCGGAATATCTAAAATTGCATCGACCAGTACTTTTCCGCGAAAGTCGTGCCGAGACATTAAGTAACCAATTGGTACAGAGACCCAGAGAGATAGAACTGTTGTAATGGCACACGAGACCAGGCTGAGCCAGATCGCATAGCGAATTTCCGGCTTGGCAAATGCGGCCCAGATATGATCGGGCGTCGTATAAGTGGTCTCTGCCGAAAGCATCGCCACGATCAGCAACACATAAATCGTACTGATGGCAATAAAAATCGCATAGAACGGGAGATCAGATCGTGACTTTAATGCGCTAGAGTGCTCCTCAGTCTTCTGCTCAGTCATAGCGACTCCGGAGTCAAACGCCAGCGAAACCCTTTGGATTCAAATATGCCCCGAGATGATTCTGAAGTCAACTGGTCAACCAGACGCTGCATGAGATTGGGATATTTCGTTGACTTCAAGATCGCAATTGGCTGCTCTGCCAGAGGTCGGCCCTCTTTAATTTCAATCACATCAAGCTTATCAGCGACCATCGAAATATTGGCCCGGTAGACAATCGCTGCATCCAATGAGCCTGTTCGTAGTTGATTCACCAGCATATCTGCGGTCGGGGTATTGGTTTTCACATTCGGCTGAACTGCGTCGTAAAGACTTTTATCTCCCGAAACGAGTGGACTCAATAACTTTTTTGTCAATGCCCCCAGCGCACTTTGTTCGTGATGAGCGATTCCAACTTTGATATTCTCACCAACCAGATCGTAGACCGATTTGATTTTTTTAGGATTGCCTTTCTCGACGATGAGAATCATATCGGTTTCTGTAACAGTTAAAGGCAGGGCAAACTTAGGTTGCACTTCCACCATATAGGATTTATCGCAGGCAAAATAAGCATCTGGCTTTTGTCCACTATTGATTTGTCCAACCAGAATCCCACAGCCGTTATACACAACATTGACTGAAATTCCTTCGCGTTTTTCAAACGCTTTTAGAGTGTCCTGAATGGCCAGCCGATTCACTCCACCACTGAATAACAGAACTTGTGGGTGAGGGTCCCATGCGTCTCCTTTGACAGTCTGATACCCCATACCGGAAAAATGTTTTCCCCCTTTTCCAGGAGCTTGCAGATAGCGGGCAAACATCAATGCCTGCTGCGGCTTTTGGGATGATTTTAAAATCCCGACTGTCACATTTTTTACTGATTGAGCGAACTCAGGAACTTCTATCATTTCTGCCTGATCAGAATGCTGATTCACAGTTGCATCCCAGACAATGCCGGCATCCACCGCACCCAGCAGAACATCATTGGCAACTTCTGAAACAGTCGGTTTAAAGACTCGGGCCGCCTTGGATATTGACTCCCACTTTTTTGCTTTTTGCAACTCTTTTTTAGCCAGTTTCCCAATCGATGCAGCATCTGGATTGGCTAATGAAAAGCTGACACCTTCTTTTGTCAGATCATCAATCGACTGAATCTTTTTTGGGTTCCCTTTCTTAACCATAATCACCGGCCGCATCTGAGCTACTGGGATGGCTTCTTTGACGAGGTTCTTCTCGCGAGCAATCTCGATATAACTTGTATCTGCAGCCAGATAGAGGTCCCCCTGTTTCGCCACTTGTAAATTACTCAACAGAGTACCGGAACCGCCATACTGTAAGTGGACCGGAACACCAAACACCTCTTCTGCAAACTGAGCAGCGGATGCTGCTACCGGTGGTTTAATACCTGCAGCACAATACATCAGCAGAGAGGCATCAGCTTGATTCGCGGTTTCAGAAACATCTTTCGGGGGAGAATAAACGAGTATCCCCACCATGATCACCAGAAACAGCAGCGAGCCTCCTACAAGTGCCAACCCACTGTTGATTTTTCCTTCCGGACATGTCTCCGGGGTTCTCTGATTCCACTGATGACGGCAATGCAGTTTCATTATATCTTCCCAACTGATACGGACAATTGGCCTTTAAGAATTCGTTAAAACTTCCGTTTCTGATTCTGGTATTAAGCGACCAGCGTTGATTCCCAATACGCGCTGCGCAGACTTAACAGCCTGATCATCATGCGTAACCATCAGCACACATCCCCCCTCTTTGGTAAACTCACTCAATGCTTTCAAAACAATTTCGGAGTTTTCGGAATCCAGATTGCCCGTAGGTTCATCAGCCAACAGAATTTTGGGTTGATGAAAGAGGGCCCGGGCCAATGCCACACGCTGTTTTTCACCAGTACTCAATTCTGCAGGTGTATGATGCAGACGATGCTCTAAACCAAATTGCTCAATTAACTCCTTTGCACGTTCTTTGGCCTGAGATAAATTCGTTGCTAAGGCAGGGGTCAACACATTATCCAGTACATTCAAATAGGGAATCAAATGGAATTGTTGAAATACAAAACCCATGTGAGTCGAACGATACCGAGCCCTTTGATCATTGGAAAGTTTGTAAGGATCAGTCCCTTCAATCAATACCTCTCCTGAATCGGGGCTCAACAGTCCCCCCACCATTAAAAGTAAGGTCGATTTCCCACAACCACTCGGCCCTTTGATGGCGAGAAATTCACCCGCATCAACAGTCAGGCTGATCCCATCGACGGCTTGAACTCGTTTTGAGCCGGATTTGAAGGACTTAGATAATTCGACTAATTCCAATAACATATTCTTCTGATTACCCTTCTTGCAGAATCGTGGCAGGATCCTGTCTTGCTGCCAACAATGCTGGTACCCAACTGGATAAACTTGCTAATACTGGCGCGAATATCAAACTTAACAGTAACCATCGTCCTGAAAACAATGCTTCTTGCGGATTCACTGATGCAGGTAAACTGCCCCAGATGATACCGATTCCATATCCCAGAAAGTATCCAATCAATGCACCAATCACACCAATCAGGAATGCTTTAATGATAAAAATCCCGAATACCTGAGTAGACCGCAAACCTATTGCACGCAGCACTCCAATTTCAGGCGCGCGGCGTCTTACATTTTCAAGAGACAAGAATCCGATCCAGGCCCCGCATCCCAGTACAACTAAGGGAACCAGCACAGCTGCAAAATCGGCATGACGTTTGATCATCTGCAAACGGTTCGCCTTTTCCTGTTCCAGCGATGCGACGGCACTCGCATGTGCTTGATTTCGCGCTTCTGCTCGGGCAAGAGCAGGGGGGCCTCTTTCAATGATCTGGGTTCCTGGAAGTATTTTACCTATTTCTTCACGTATCTGCGCCACACGGTCTTTGGCTGCACAATTACATTCTAACGCCAGAATCGCATTCACCAGATTTTGCATCTTCAGCAATTCCTGAGCTTCTCCAAGATTGATCCAGACTGTACTGTCATCTGCAGTACCTCGTTCTGGATAACACTG
>NZ_CALEMX010000083.1 GCF_937910335.1 uncultured Gimesia sp.
TGAAAACGATTTAGCTAAATAAAAATCACAAAGCTTGTAATGAAACAGGTAATATTTTCAGCCGGATCACCTCAAGCCACCAAGAAGCGACCTGATGAGGACCGCCTTCGATTTCAATGAATCGCTCGCATCCACCATTATCACTACTGATACTACGTGGAAATGAAATGGATTTTGCTGACAGTTGCTTGTCTGTTTGACGGAATATAATAATCCATAAAGTCATTGTATTCAGAATAATCGGTATATTCATTTGGCTACCGTGTTATCTGGTTACGTTATATCAACTACATCTCCCCGTCTTTTCGTGGTTGATTCGATTTATATGAAGGTCGGTTCATTAAGGAGTCGATAAACAAAAGGTATTTATAGAGGTGAAGGATCGATGGCGAACAATATCATTTTTGGATCACGTATCATATTGCCGAGAAACTTTTTGTTTCTTGCGATGATGTTATTGTTGATTCCCGGTTTATCTGGATGTGCACATCTCTGTCCGTCTCCTGTAGCTCAGGAAGTTGCTTACCAATCCGAAGAGTCAAGAGAGCATGTGTATGTCATCTTCGTGGAGTCACCAGTTGACGTCGGAAAATGGGGTGGATTGCCAGAACTCACTGAATACTTTCAGGAATGTGGTATTCGTCACACTTACTATTTCAATCCCTATAAGGAAGGGATTAATGGGAAGAATCTGGCAGAGTTTGTAAGACAGATTCATTGTGATCCCAAAGCGCGTGTCATGCTTGTCGGCTGGAGTTATGGCAGCATGATTTCGTTGAAAGCAATCCATAATCTTGCAGAGACGGGTAATTCTATCGACACGATGGTCTACCTTGACAGTTTTTCTCTGCGTTTGGCTGGTGGTGAGTCACAGCCAGATAATGTCGGGAAAACAGTTCTCATCTATCGGTCACATATCAATCCGCCCAAAGGCTTTGCTTGCCCCGACACGCATTATATCGATGTCCTTTCCCATTTAAACTTGCCCATGGCACCTCATACCGTGGATGTGCTTCTATCAGAAGCAGCTTGTCTTGCTTCCAGTGTCAGTGGATCAGGTGTGGCTCAGGTTCCGCCTGAGCCAGATATTGAACCATGAGTATCACAGGCAGGGCGAAGCCGTGGGAGTTTCGCTGGCGCATTGTGATTATGTTCTCAAGTCTTCCCCTGGCGGCCATTCTTTTCATCAAAACCGGTTTTACAACGGGAACCTGGTACGCACCACAAGTAGAATACTGGCAACAAATCACTGCGGCTTTGATAGCCTCAATAGGAATACTCTTACGTGTCTGGGGCACGAGTGCCCTCTCTGCACCCAGGATGCTGCGACTTCAGGCACAAGGTGAAATACTGGTCGATACGGGACCATTTGCACTGGTTCGCAATCCCCTCTACCTGGGAACGATACTGGTCATCGGTGGTTGGAGTGTGTTATACGGTTGGTTGCCTGCATTAATTTATTTCGTATTCCATGCGCTCCGATTCAATCGGATTGTGTTGTATGAAGAATCGATATTTGAGTCAGAATTAGGCTCTCGTTTCGATGAATACCGGTCCCGTGTGCCACGCTGGATCCCAGACGGGTCGGGTCTCACCAAAATCGGCTGGCCTCACTGTAATTTTTCCGCAGTCCTAAGTAATGGTCCCTTCCTGGCAATGACGATTGCTCTATGGGTAATCGTATTTACCAGCAAGACCTCCATTTTCTTCCCGGTATCAGTCATTGGTCTGCTTGTGAGCGGAGCGTTCTTGATTACACGTCGTAGATTACAGAATATTTCCTCGGCAACTGACGACCAGTAAAGCTACCGCCTATAGTTCCAATGGTCGATAGCGAAACCCCACTCTGTTTCAATCCGCTCTATTTGCAGAGGAGTCAGAGTATGTTTATTGGGTTGATAATCTCCCAAAGATTCCAAGTACCGACTTATATGCCCTTTTGAAGTCTCGTAATCGGGGAGTTGAAGTGCTTCGAAAATACGTGCCAACTCGTCATGTGGAGAAGCGACGATTGCTTCGTAACTAGTTTCGATAATATCACCCGCGGGTATTTGAGGAGCCTGTTCGAGATACTGTTTCATCAGATTCCGGTAACAGTTGATGACAATCGTCTCTTGATCCAAATGATCGTATTTTTGCCACGCGAACGCATTGAGCATGGGATTAATTCGTTTCAGGCTGGATGAGAAGACTTCATAGGGATTACGCACGATATGAATAAACTTTGCATCCGGAAAAAGTTCCTTCAGCAGCAATAGTCGAACTGTTGAGGCAGGGTTTTTGAAAAGCAACTGTTTACCGCCGTTCAGGAAACTCAATTTACCCGCAAGTCTTGCGTAGGCATTTGAGAGACTTACTCGTTCGCTTTCCGTTGTATTTTCAAGCAGCACAGACCGACGAAAATTCTCCTCGAACTTCTGAGGATAGTAGTAGCAGTTAAAGTACGAAAGAGGGCACAGATTTCCCAAAGCGATTTCTTCCTCTTGAGGTGCATCGACGCCGATTCTCACGTTATCAAAGCTTCTTTTTTTGGGAAGTTTCCGTCGTAATAGCTTATAGGCCAAACGAGTTGCCGGCCCCAGCATATTTCCAGGCATTACGGTTTGTCCCAGCGAGAGCCATGCAAATTGAGGATCCTGACTGATCAGATTGTGAAGATGAGTCGTTCCACTACGCCAATGACCAACGATAAAAACAGGATTGCGTGGAATTCCCCGTTTTCGATTCGGAAGTTCCCATCGTAACCATTCATAAAATGAAAACGGTGATCGTACACACGCAGCAAACGTTGTTAACGCGCGCGACAGACGAGGCGGACGATTGTATGGTAGATTGGCAAAGTAACGGCGCAAATAGACAGAAAGATCAGCGCCAGCCAGTGGATGCACTATTGACTGACGGCTTCGCTTTTTATTGTCTGTCGAATCTGTCATTATGAAACCCTGCCTAAGAGCCGCTATGCAAAAACGTTGGCCCCGGCATCAACGACGATCGTTGCCCCCTGGACAAGGTCACTCATTGGACTGGCTAGAAATGCTACGGTGTCAGCCACATCTTCAGCTGTTAGATAACGGTTGCCTGTCAGACTTCTCGCTCGTTTGGCTTCCAGAATCTTTTCGCGATTTGGCATCTGTAAAAAGGAGTCCGTTTCCACCAAACCTGCCTGAACCGTGTTGAAATTAATTCCCCGTCCACCTAATTCAAGAGCAAAATGCCGGACCATGCTCTCAAGTGCGGCTTTCGTGCTGCCGATTAATCCATAAGCCGGCAAGGCGCGATGCGATCCATGACTGGAAAGGGCGATCACTTTGGAACGCTCATCAGACCGTTCAAGTAGCGGTAGCGCCGCTTGAACAAGAGAAATCAATCCCTGTACGTTAATTCGCATCGCTGCTTCGAAATGCTTGGGCATTGTAGTCACAAGGGGCCGAAATCCGCCTGTTGCCGCATTGCTGACGAGTATATCGATCTTACCAAAGTTTTCACGGACAAAGTCCATCATTTCAACCACATCATCCGGTTCTCCAATATCCGCTTTTATGACTGCTGTCTCACGCCCCAGCGCCGCAATTTTGTGAGCGACTTCTTCAGCAGCCGTTCGAGATGAGACGTAGTTCACAATTACGTCTGCACCCGCCTCTGCCATACGAATCGCGCACGCGCTGCCGATTCCCCGAGAACTTCCTGTCACCAAAGCGATCTTTCCAGTGAGATCAATCATAATACGCCTGCCAAACTGTCGTTTTTAATAGTAGTGATCGAAAAAATGTGGTCCGCATGCCTATCGACCATGATCGAATAATCAATACCTTCGGTCAGAGCCTTGTAATGACATGCATATTCCCCGGTTAAAGTACGGTAGACTTCCATTTCCAGTGGACGAAACAATTCACCTCGATTGCTGGCCTTATAAACTGACTCCTTAATAGACCAGATTATGGGAAGTTCATCAGAATTTTCAGCCACCCCTTGTTTCTCGTTTTCGGTGAGCCATACGTCAAGACTGTGCTTGTTTGTGAGAGTCTGCGATACGAGATCGATCCCAATACTGCACCCCGATTTTGTTGCCAATGCCACGCCAATCCAATCATTTGAGTGTGTAATCGAGATCTCCATAGACTGCATCTGACCATCAATTATTACGCGAGGTCTGGACGTTCGTCGTCCTCCGTAAAGTGACTCAATTTCGATGACAGACAAAGGCATTGTATGCTGACATGTCAGTGAGAGTTCTTCTTGAATCATATGCTTACACAACCATCGTCCCGCCAGCCACTCCCGACGTCGATCCTGGTGCCTGAGACGATCAAGTTGTTCCTGTTCGCTGAGTGAAATCCAGGAAGCGTCGTGATCTAACCATTCTGACTCAAGACCCGCAATCGATGAAATATGGTAATTAACCTGGCTCATGCTGGTGCCTCACCCGCACTGGAAATGATAACCGCCCGATATCCGTGTGCGACGAGCATCACTTCTTTGTCCTCGTTAAATACAGCGAAATCAAATTTCGTGTGCTCCTCAGTCTCTTCAATCAGATGAACCAGAACACTGCACTTCATACCAGGAGTAAATTCTTTAAGCAGGTTTAGCGACTCGAACCCCACAGGCAGATGATAGGTTTTGCTATTCACATAAGTCAGAGTACTACAGGCCTGTAAACAGGAATCAAGTAGAGCGGAGGGAACCAACCAACGTCCCTTTCTGGCTTCTCCAAGAATCGCGTCAGCAGCAGGGGCAATGATTTGACCCCACAATTTATCTTTGGTTGTCGCAATTTGTTTGAGGTCCTGAAAGACGCGACCATGCCAGACCATATTCATTTCTGAGCGTACCTTTTCAGAAGAGTAGTTCATTTCATGCCACTTCTCAGGCGGTTCTGACCATTCGATGCAGTCAAGTTGATCGAGAGTGTCAAACAAAACCGAAGCAGAGACATATTGACGCGATGGATCGGTAACCACTCCACTACGATTGCTGAAGTCTGATTGTAATTCACACCGCAACTCATGCTCGTTACGTTTATGAACTTTGACGCGTCCTGATTCCGGTACTCCCGAATTGAAACGCCAGGCGCGATGAATTTCAAAGTTACAAAACCTGACAGGTTTTTGCCCACCATGGAGCAAAAATGCAGATTCGGCAATGGCTTCCAGGGCAACGACAGCCGGCAGAATCGAAATCCCATGCATTCGGTGTTGAGTCAGAAACGGGTCTGACTGGGGATTGAATCGAATCTCTGCTATGAGTGATTCATTTGAGTGTAAATCAATGATACCCTCCACCAATGGCGATTGTGAAAGCTGTTTTGACCTCAGCCAATACTGCTCTGCTTCGTGTTCTGAGAGAGGTGATCCATTCGTGTCACGCTCGACTGGCCAGTCTAAAAACATCGCTTCGGGCTCGGGTGAACCGCTTGCTAATTCGTCAAGTAAATGAGCAACACCCTCGTCAGCAGGCATAAATATCTGACGAGCCATTTCCAGTGCCAATCGACTCTCCGGACGCACCGCCATCCCTACATCATCCCAGGCAGGCCAGTGCATGGTTACCGTCCGACAGTTTGGTCGTTCGATTCGAAAATGAGATAACACCTTGGCCAACAAATCCGAAGCAAGTGAGTAATCGGTTTGACCGCGCGCACCAAGTCGTCCACTGATTGACCCAAATCCAATGAACTGTTCCAGTGGGTCTTCATTTGTTAGATCTATCAAATGGATGGCTCCATCGACTTTTGAACGTAGCGTCGCTTCTACCTGTAAGATCTCCTTCTTATCATATCGACAAGCTGATTCAATGCCCGCTCCGTGAAGGATGCCACGAATGGGACCGTCAGTCTCACGAACCTTGGCAAGCACAGCAGCCAGTTCGTCACGGGAACGTACATCACAGCGGTGGTAAGATGCCTGAACACCTTCACGAGCAAAGGCACTCAGACTCTCATCGAGTTCAATAGATCGTTCCACATTCCGCCAGGCAGTGTTGGGGTCGTTGCCTTTCGAACGAGCTTCTTTAGTGATGAGTGCCCGAAGTTGTCGACGATCTTTGGCTGATATCTGTTTCCATTCCTCGGGCACCTCTGGAAGAGGACTGCTTCCCAGCAAATGCAGCTTCAACCCATAGGTTTCTGCTAACTTTCGGGCGATGAATGACGTAATCCCCCGCCCTCCACCAGTAACAACCCAGGTACCACCTTTCGTAATTGTGGACTCTGATGAGGTTGAACTCGCGTCGATAATACTGGGAGCTGGAAACATCTTCAACGTACGTCGGAAACCAAGTTGATATCCGACTTCTAAGTCATCTGCTTGCGAGGACAGCTCTTCGATTATATTACGTGCAACGAGGCTGACTGGATCGCCGAGGGGCATATCGATAATCTTGACATGAAGTTGTTCGTACTCATGTCGAATCGCTTTTAATAATCCTGCAAGACCACCACCTTCTACGGCGCCGTCATGGTTTGTGAGTCCAAAACTGCCTCCCAGGCCGGTAGCTGCAACCAGCGTTCCTTTAGAAATCAGCTTGCTACGTTCCATCAACTGGGTCCAATGTTGACAAAGTAGATAGGGCAGGAGAATACCACGCTGCGAACGATCAGCCCACGCTGATTTGTCATTTTCAATAGAGGCTTCCGGATCGCGACCAGTAAGCAGGAATAGATTGGGGAGTGGGCCACTTTTCCAGAGTGTCTCTAGCTCGGCAACAACCTCACTGGGGTCATGCGTTTCAAGCATGACAACTTCAATTCCAGACTTTGATAGTTGATCTCGTAATGCCTGCGCTGTCTCGTTTCTTCCGACAATCAACGCCCGTCCCTTGATGTCACATCGTTCGACAGATTTCGTCAGCGGGGCATCTACCATCTTCAGGATGAAACGATTCATCACTCGATCTGCGTGCGGACGAATCCCCTGGATTATATCTTTTGTTGCCGGTTGTTTGTCAGAGTTGTTGCGAGAACCTCGGCTAAACAGATCGTCTAATTTCAGATGATAGAATCGATCAGCATCTTTCGGTCGCGAGATATCAGCTGTAACCCAGAGTTCGCGATTCGCTGGTCGCATCACAATACTGGCTTGCGTATCAGGCTGCCTGATCGTCCATTTCGTCGGATGGGCCGTGTGTCGTTCGCGGCGACCATCATATTGATCGCGAAGAATCGCCTTTCCATGAGAAACCGAGAGTCGTACTCCATCGAGATTGTCAGAGTGTTCCTTCAACAAAGTCTCCATGCGATCATGCCGTTGCAACGACTGATCTTCGATGTCGCGCACACTCTGCTTGAGCTTACAATGATTGGTAGAACCGTGTAAATCATCGAGCCAGTGGACTTCGATCTCGTCGGCATCGTATTCCAGATAGCAGACACGATCTGATTTGTGATCCGACAAACACATGCTCCATGCAGAATGTCGATCTGTCGCTTTCAGAATTTCAATCGCTTCCTCAACCGTTTTTGCCTGCTGAAGAATCCGGATGACCACAACAAAGTGAATCAACCCAGGACGCTTGTTATACGTGGGCATTCGATCCAATAGCAACGTACTCGTGGCTGCCAATCCATGTTCGTTTATGCCATTCATTCCACCAAGTTGACCGCAGGCTCCAAATGTCAGACAACGATATCCCTTCTCTGGTGTTCGGACCTGAGTAATTCGATGGAAGGCACCCGTGAGGACGCGACCAAGATTCCAGTCTTCGTTGACAGCATGAACCAGTCCCTCAGACCCATTTTTTGCAGCAGGGATCGCAAATTGAGTACATCCAGGAAGTAGCTGCATCACGGGAACAACAAGTCCGATATTGAACGCCAGTATGAATTCAAGCGGAACATCGATCGCATCTGCAATGCCGCGAAGTTCCTCAATTCCTTCTTTGCCAAAATAGAGTTCCTGCTGTTTCAATGCGTTCGATAGCTCACCATCTTCAATCCTTTCTTCACCGATCACTTCAACAAATCGCTTCATGGTAGCGAGAATCGCTTCACGTCCAGACTCACCATGCTGTTGACCGATTTCAATGGGACTTCCCGAGAACCAGCGAACGTTGAGCGCTTCATAAGCATCGTTATCCACCTCGCTTGATACAGGTGGTGTGGGCAATCCCTTTGAGTCAATTAATTTTATTGAGTCCTCATCATTATCGGTCTCAGCAATTTCTTTGAGATCGTCCGGGATACTATCAACGCCTGAAGCCCTGATGAATTCGCCGATGTGTCTGAGAGTCTGAAAATCATCGAGTGACACATCACTGGTAGGCTCGATCGGGAAATGTTCACGAAGTTCTCCCAACAGTTGGGCCTTTTTAATACTGTCGATGCCCAAGTCTGCCTCGAGATCAGCATCAAGTTCAACAATCTCTTCCGGGTATCCGGTTTGTTCGCAGACGAATGTCACTAAAAACCCGTCGATGTCGTCTATTGATGAGGAATCAGTTGATGGTTCGTTGTTGATAGAATCGTTCAACCCCGTGGCACCGACATTTGAACTTAAGGGATGAATCGTTTCTGATCCAGACTGACGATTTCGCTCACGTCGTTTTGCTGTCGCATCGAAGTGTCGAATGGAAGCAGAGGAATGATTAAATATTTGAGAACTTAATGTCTCAACGCTGCTTTGACTGTCCGACGTTTCACCCAAAACACCCCAGCATTCCAGCATTGCCTGCAAAGAGATCAGACTTTGAAAACCGGGTGACTTTGGATTATCAACGGAGCCCACTACAATTTTTGGGGCATCAATAATCTGTCTGACAAGACGCGTCAGCACCTGGCGCGGACCGATTTCGACAAAGACCTTCACACCATCGTTTACCAGACGGTTGATCTGATCAACAAACTCAACGGGTTCCACCAACTGCGCAACAAGATTCGCACGAATGTCGAATGGATCTGCTGTATAACGATTTGTAACGCTACTGAGTAACGGAATCTGTGGCGGCAGAACGGAAACCTGGTTCACAGAATCCTCTATCCATGTCCGTACATCGTTCATCAGCGGCGAATGGAATGGCCCCGGAACAGGCAGGATCGTTACTTGATGGCCTGCTTCCTCCAGTTGCTTGCTAATCTGTTCAATAGCATCATTGGTCCCGGTCACAACTGTTTGATTGGGTGCATTATGATTGCCAATAAAAGCCTGATCTTGTATCGCCGCTTCTTGAAGCAAAGCCTCAACCGATTTGCGTTCAGCGGATGTGGCAAGCATTGTGCCGCATTCAGACCCTAAAGATTCAATGCCATCACAACGTGCGCGTGTCACAGTAATTGCATCTTGAAGCGTCCACGCATTTGTAGCAACGAGGGCCGCATATTCTCCGTAGCTGTGAGCACTAACAACATCTGCCCGAATTCCAAGCGAGTGAAGCGTGCGCGCCAGAAGGACATCTGCAAGCAGTACTGACAACTGCGTATCAAATACATCACTGCCGAGCCGATGGCTGTTCTTATCAACGAGTTGTTGAAAAGAAGGAAGATTCTTCGATTTCAATACCGCATTGATCTCGCTTAAATGCTCTGCCGCAACGGGAACTTCTTCAACAAGCTCCTTCAACATTCCAGGATATTGCGAACCTTGACCTGAAAACAGGAATGCCACTCGGTGAGGTGACTCATCAACTTCACTAAAGTAGACCCCCTGCGATTCAGCCGCCACTACCACAGACTTATCCTCAAGCGCATGTTTAGCCAGTTTGACCTTCTTAGCCAGCTCTTCTGCATCTTTGGCAACAATAGCCAGTCGGTATCGTTCATCCGGGGAAAATGTACTCGCATTACTATGAAAAGTAATTGGCTGTGCCAGTCGTTCTAGAAGCAGCGTTTCTGTGGGTGCACCGACTCTAACGATACGGCTATGGTCACTCGCGCGATCCTCGGGGGAAGCGCCCTGCGGTGCTGCTTCAATAATCATATGATAAGCCTGTCCTTCTAAATCCAGATTGCTGACACCGCCGCATAATCCCCGTTCCACAGAGGGAGTGGGAAGTGTTTGGGTTTCGCCCGCTGTCTGGCAATGACAATCGCTTCCACTTAGAATGTCAATCGGAGCTTCACGCTTCGACCCCGGGACAGTGCCCTCGTTCAGCGTGACGATCATTTTGAGTAGAGACGCCATTCCCGTTACGCCGGGAGAGTATCCAATCTGATCAATGACTGTGTCGATCAATAATGACTCACGTCGTGCGGGTACACCGTAAGACTCAATCAGCCCAACAGCTTCTGCCTCATCAACATCGGGAATACCATACCCGGCCGCGTTCACCACACAAACATCTTCAGGCGCGACTAAACTATCATTCAGAGACACCTCAATTGCATCTTTGAGAGCATCGCCCGCAGAATTCGGATTGTGGGCAACACCAAGATCACGAATAACGGCATGTACCTGATCGCCATCCCGTTCGGCATCTGACAATCGCTTCAACAGTAAGACGACAACCCCTTCACCGGGAACGAATCCAGCGGCATCTTTGCCGAAAGCTGGTTGCACGGAATTTGACGCAAGTCGACCTCTGGTTGCAAGATCACCATAGACCATGACATCCATTGCACGCTGCGCGCCAGCACAGAGAACGGTGTCGCAACAACCTGCACGAAGTTGATCAACGGCTGCATTCAACGCGGCCATCGATGAGCAACCCGCTGCATCAACCGCATAAGCCCCGCCCATTAAATCAAAGGTTTTCGAGATGCGCGAAGCAAGGGTACTGCTGGTATAACTACCTGTTTCGTCATGTAATGCGGCACAGTTCTCGACATAAGTCCGCGTGTACTCATCACAGATGGCATCCACATCGCAATCATCCATGAAAATATCATTCAATGCAGTTGCCAGATCTTTTCGAAACTCGGGAACCCTCATCCCTTTCGTTAACTGAATTCCAAAATCACTCGAAAACTCGGTTCCCACAATAACGGCACAGCGTTCCTGATCAAATGGTTTCGACTTCCACGAAACTCCTTCGAGTGCCTGCTCAGCAGCATCAAGGACCATAAACTGTACCGGATCTGCATTCTTGACCTGGATCGGTGGGATCTTGTTTTTCCGCCAGTCATATTCAAAGTCTTGTATGAATCCTCCCATAAGATCTTCGGCAGCCTGAGAGGATTTCGATACTTGAGTGAACAAGTTCGCATCCCAACGGTCAGCGGGTACACCCGTCTTTGGATCTCGACCCGACATGAACAGTTCACGCACTGCAGCGATAGTTCTTGCACCCGGTAGAATTGCCCCCATACCTACGACAGCAATGGGATCAGCGGCAGATTTTTCGCTCTCTGCTGAATCCGGAGACTCGTTCGTCATGGATACCGATGTATTTTTCCTTGCATTCAAGAGAGCGGAATGACCGTCATCAAGCACAACATGGCCATTCAATCCGCCAATCCCAAACGCGTCAACAACCCCACGACGTGGAGAGCCATCATCTGTTTGAAGCCACGGAATCGTTGAAGTTGGTACGAAGAATGGTAAATCGGACCAGGGAATATCGGGATTGGGCGATTGATAATTGGCGGCCGGAGGAATCTGTTCGTGTTTCATCGCCAGTAAGGTCTTAATCACGCCTGCCAGCCCTGCTGTCTCCCGTGTATGACCGATGTTCGCTTTCACGCTTGAAACCGGAATTTTATCTGGGCCAAGATGCGCCCCGAGGGCAAGGGCAAGGGCTTGCAGCTCTGTCGAATCGCCAACGGGAGTCGAAGTTCCATGCGCCTCTACATTTTGTATCAACGACGGATCAACTCCCCCTTTATAGGCACGTTGAATCGCGAGAATCTGTCCTTCTTTTCTAGGCGCCCATAAACTTTTCCCTCGTCCATCAGTTGCCAGTCCAATTCCACGAATGACACCCAAAACCGGATTGCCATCTTTGATGGCTTGCGAAAGTCGCTTTAGAATAATCGCGCCAAAACCATCAGAGCTGACAAACCCATCCGCACGCTCATCAAAGGGATAGGATCCTTTGCGACTTAAAGCCCGCGCCCACGAAAAAACGACCATGCTCGTCCAGGTACTGTAAGAGGCCCCGCCTACGATCGCCGTCTGGATTCGATTATGTAATAACGCTTGCACTGCCATGTGCATGGCAGCGAGAGAGGAGGCACAGGCAGCGTCGACTGAGGCCGTCGGTCCATTGAGATTTAATGTTTGAGCGATCAGGCCGGAGGCCTGGCTGGTACCGAGATTTGATTCCGGAGCGTGGTCAATCGGATATCGCTGACGAACACGCTCCATAACCATGCTCATCACTTGCTGCCGGGTTTCTTCATTCAGATCGGCAAACGTCTTTGTCAGTTTTAACTCATCCAGAAGTTCCTGAATATGGAATGAATAGACAAGGTCAGCTCCGCGCAGACTTCCTCGTGCATGACCGACATACACGCCAGTCCGGCTGCGAGCAAGGTGATCATATTCGATGTCAGCCTCACGAATCGCATCACACACAACATCCAGTAAAGTAAGATGAACCAGATCTGAATGCTCTCGAACTCTATCTGGCAGCAGAATGTCGTTTCGATTCCAGGGCTGTTCACGGACAACACCTCCTATGTCTGCATAGGACTTTCCAGGCACACCTTCCCGGGGATCGAAAAAAAGGTCTGGATCAAAGCGCGCGGCTGGCAATTTCCTGATGGCATCCTCTGACCGCGATATCAGATTCCAATATCCCTTAAGATCATCAGCTCCAGGAAGACGGCACGCCATGCCAACAATTGCCACTGGATCGTCGGTAACTCCCGCTAAGTCGCTCATAATTTAATCCCACGTTCTCAGCCTCCTATTTGCTCAGACAAACACATTGCAGGTTACACGTGCAATTGTTCCAAATCCCACAAGATAACCAGTAAAAATATAACCTATCTATAATCGTACAGGTGTTTATAGATCTGTTACCAGAAAAAACTTTTCTGTTTGGCTCTGAAATCGAATTGTTAACTGATCTTAACCGTTAGAAATAGATTTCGTTGCTATGGCTTATACCAATCAGCCTTACTGCATTGATGCGCAACATCCTAATCAGATAACACTTACGTGATTTGACAATAAATGGAGGGTCTACGGAAGAGGTGATATTAATTGGAGACATGCAACCTGTAAAAACAGTTCTGTTTGAAGCCGTTTTAACATTTCATTGATTTAAAATCGATTTTCGAAATAGAAACTTGAATTTCGAAGACGCCTGGATGTTCTACTTTAATTCGACTTGAGGTAAGCGTTTTCACTTCAAAGCCTGCGCAACCTCGACAAAGAATTGTGCTACTCAATCTCTAACAGTTTGATTCCTATCCAGTCAGATTGACGGTTTACTTCTAGCCTGTTTGATGATCATGAATTTCGATATAGAGGATTTGTGGCGTGCCTGCGTCGTTTACCTTGGATAAGAGTGGAGAAAATAGAATGTAGAGAAACGTAAATTGAAATTATTTTGACGATTCCTGCTAACTCAGAACGGTGCTTTATTGTTTCCACAGATTGGGTATGAATGGCCAGCAATTCTGTGTGATCAGCAACCAAAAATAATTCAAAGAGGTAGACCGTTTTTAGCCCATATCTCCCTCTATAAATTGCTTCCGGTTCTGACACTTAAATTCAAGCTAACACATCCTTGATTACATGACCATGCACGTTGGTTAATCGTCGTTCGAGGCCATTGTGATAGAACGTCAACCGTTCATGATCGAGTCCCATCAGATGTAGTAAGGTTGCGTTGAAGTCGTAAACAGTTGTCGGATTCACCAAAGCCTTGAATCCAAACTCATCACTTTCGCCATAGCTGAAGCCTTTCTTGACACCTGCCCCTGTTAAGAAACAGGTGAAAGCTCCCGGGTTGTGATCACGGCCGGTCCCATTGCCTTGCAGAAATGGCATGCGTCCGAATTCCGTTGCCCACACCACAAGCGTATGATCGAGTAGACCTCGCTGCTTTAAGTCTGCGATGAGCGCTGCCGTTGGTTGATCCATAATCTCTGCTTGCATAGCGTGTGTTTTGGCGATATTGGCATGAGAGTCCCAGTTCGTAATTCCATTTCCGCCAGAAGGATCACTTCCATTGAATAATTGAACAACGCGAACCCCCTTCTCTAATAAGCGACGCGAGAGAATACAGTTCTTCGCATATTCACTACGAAGTTCACTGCCTCCTTCGACGCCATACGCCTTGATAGTCGATTTCATTTCTCCAGTGAGATCCATCACGCTGGGAATAGAGGTTTGCATTTTTCCTGCAAGTTCGTAACTGGCAATCCGACCGGCAAGGTCTGCATCACCGGGATATTTTGCAAGATGCTGTGCATTGAGTAGCTTGAGTAAATCAACAGTGCTACGGTCTGCTTGAGCTGAAAGTTCGCGTGGTCGATTTAAATTATGGGGTGGGTTTTTCGCATTAAAGTCTGTTCCTTGAAAAGCGGCGGGCAAAAATCCATTTCCGAAGTTATTTTTACCGCTACGTGCAAGACCACGCGGATCATTGATCGCAACAAATGCAGGAAGTTCTTGATTCTCAGTTCCCAGCGCATAAGTAGTCCACGCACCAAACGACGGAAACCCTTCCATCGTAAATCCGGTATTCATGAAGTTCTCACCTTGGGGGTGAGCACTTGTGTCAGTCGTCAAAGCATGAAAGAAGCAGAAGTCATCGACTTGATTTGCCAAATTCGGAAGAAGGTCTGAAACCATTTTCCCGGTTTCTCCACGCGGCTTGAAATCCCAAAACGGCTTTGCGATGTTACCGGGTGGTCCTTCAAATGTAACCGCAGGAATGATAGGGGGCTTTTGCCCATGTAGTTTTGTTAATGTGGGTTTGTAATCGAAGGTATCAACATGGCTGACAGCGCCCGGGCAATAAATTACCAGAACCTGCTTCGCTGGCACCTCAAAATGTGATTTGCGAGGAGAGTATGGATTCTTAGGATCAATCTGCGGACGAATTGGTATTTTGCTGCTCACCGTTTTCGGCTCATTTGCAAGTAAGTCGTCAGACGCGAGCATGCTTGCCAATGCAATTCCACTTATCGAGAGCCCCGTATTTTGAAGGAAGCCGCGCCGATCAAGCATTCGACGCCCGAGCAGTGAAAGGTTTTCCGCGTGATTCATAGTTATGACTCTTACTATTTTGATAGCTTTAGGGCAGAAAAGCGAATTCATTTGAATTAATGATGGCGCGACACACGATGTCCAGAGAATAAACCTGTGCCAATTCAAGGCTGGATTTTAATTCCTCTTCATTCGGCTTACGGGCCAGCAATAACTCGAAACAACGTCTTACAGCTGTACGCTGATCGTCGTTTGAATCCTGATTCGCCAGGTCAGCAATCCGTTTTGACTGGTCGATCACAAATTCACTGTTCATCAAATTCAGCGCCTGTAATGGTGTTGTGGAAATCGGTCGTTTCGGGCGGACCTGTCCACAATCAGGAAAATCGAAAGCCGTAAACATTTGATCGTCGACGCGGCGCATCCGTTCTTGATATATCATTCGACGCCATGTATGAGGACCGTAATTATCAGTCACAAACCATTGAGCATAGCGTTTCTTCACATTGTGAATCCGGAAACTGCGACCGCCAATGGAAGGATCAAGCGAACCGGATGATTGCAAAATTGAATCACGAATGACTTCAGCTGTCATGCGTCTGGGTGGAAATCGCCAGAGTAAAGAAGAATCTGCATCTTCAGCGAGGCATTCTTTTCTGGGAAAACTAGATTGACGAAACGCTTCCGATGTCACCATCAATCGAATCAGGTATTTCATAGACCATGACTGCTGTTTCCTCTCGGGTTGATTTATCGAAGGAGTTTTGAATTCAGCAGCCAACCAATCGAGTAATTCAGGATGTGATGGTAAAGCTCCTGCCGCTCCAAAATCACTTGTTGTTGTTACAATTCCTTTTCCAAAAACATGATACCACAATCGATTTGCTTCGACACGCGCGGTCAAAGGATGATCTGCACTGGTTAACCACTTTGCAAATGCAACGCGGCGTTCCTTCCCGGAAGCATCGGGCTTTAGAGGAAGCTTACCATTAAGTTCGGTTAGTCCGGCAGCAAATACTTCATCTCGTGGAGTTTCGGGACTACCTCGATAAAAAACGTGTGACTTCACCGGGCTGATCAATTGGGCAACAAAGCTTGGTCGCGGACCCTCTTCTGTAAGTTGTACGATCAATTCATTTAGTTTTTTCAGTGTAGCAATTCGTGATTTGTGCTGTTCATCGAGTTTTTTGATTTGTCCGATTGAAGCAACTTGATTCCATTGCCCAGCGTCGTCTTGTACATCCACTTTATAAGTACCAAAGGAAAACCTGTTCATACCTGTCAAGTAATCCGTTTGCATGTTCTCCAATCGATTGGTACTGATTTTAATTCGATTGATTTTATGTAGTTTTTTAAAAGTGAATTGCACCCACGGTTTCTCCTTACTTCCCTTGGAAGATTTCCCAGCCCATGCCTCGGTGCCATACTCTCCGTCATTGATTTTGTGAAGACCGGAACGCGGGACTTGCATCTCTTCGGGACTGTAGACTTTTGTACCCATTGATACAATCGCCAAATTTTTATTTCGGTCTTCGCTACCAAATATCTCCAGTTCATCAATCCGCGCATAAGCCGATTGAAATGAAATGCGTATAGATTGAGTTGTTACTGCCGGAAAATGAAGTTCTCGATACCCAGTCCAGTTTTCTTCCCAGGGACCCGTTTTACTTAGTATTTTGCGATGTTTAGCAATGAGTCGATATAGCTCCTGGCCACGATTTCTTCTGGGATGATCCTCTGCAAGTTCCGGAAATCTGCTACCAAATTCAATGTCCTGAAAGACAGCTGACATTGCATAGTAATCACGGATAGAGATAGGATCGAATTTATGATTGTGACAGCGTGCACAACCAATAGTCATCCCCATTGCAGAAGCACCAACCGTTTGTAAGATTTCATCCATTCGATCTGCTCGGGCTTGCCGTCGCGCGCTGGGCTCCTGACCAACAGTTGCTACCGGTACATGAGGTCCTGCAACCAGATATCCCGTTGCCTCCCCCGCTCCGACAGTGTCACCAGCTATTTGTTCGAAGAGAAATTGGTCGTACGATTTATCTTCGTTAAAAGACCGTATTACATAATCACGATAGATCCAGGCATTCTTACGATACATATTACTTTCAGAGCCATTCGTTTCCGCCCATCGAATCACATCCAACCAATGCTGCGCCCAGCGCTCACCGAAATGGGGTGAGGCTAATAATCGATCAACAAGTTTTTCATATGCTACATCTGGCTGATTTGCATGGCTATTGATAAAGTCTTCTGTCTCTTCCGGCGTAGGCGCAAGCCCTGTCAGCACAAAGGAAACACGGCGTATTTGAGATCGTGCATCGGCCGGCTTGGAGAAATCG
>NZ_CALEMX010000084.1 GCF_937910335.1 uncultured Gimesia sp.
CGACCGGAGCGCTACAGACCTATCGGGAATCCCTCAGCATTCGTCAAGACCTGGCGTCGCAAGACACCACCAATGATGGACGACTGCAGAATCTCTCAGTCAGCCTGGATAGGGTAGGAGACGTATTATGCGCTCAAGGCGATACGACCGGAGCGCTACAGACCTATCGGGAATCCCTCAGCATTCGTCAAGACCTGGCATCGCAGGACACCACCAATACCGAAAGGCAACGGAATCTCTCAGTCAGCCTGGAGAGAGTAGGAGACGTATTACGCGCTCAAGGGGATACGACCGGAGCGCTACAGACCTATCGAAAATCCCTTAGCATTCGTCAACGCTTGGCATCGCAGGACCCCACCAATACCGAATGGCAGCGAAATCTTTCTATCAACCACATTACGATGGGAGATGTATTACTCGCACACGGTGATTTGACCAGAGCGCTAGAGGCCTATCAAGAATCCTTCGACATTTGTCAGCGTCTAGCATCGCAGGACCCCACCAATGGAGATTGGCAGCGAGATCTTTCAGTCAGTCAAGAAAGAATAGGAGACCTGTCACTTGCGCACGGTGATGCGACCGAAGCGCTACAGGCCTATCAAGACGCCCAGGGTATCACTGAGCGTTTGGCTTTGCAGGATCCAACCAATGTCAGATGGCAGCGAGATCTCTCAGTCAACCATAACAAGGTAGGAGACATATTACTCGCCCAGGGTGATGCGACTGGAGCGAGTCAGGTCTACCGGGAATCCCTCAACATTCGTCAGCGTCTAGCATCGCAGGACCCCACCAATGCCGATTGGCAGCGAGATCTCTCATTCAGTCAAGAAAGAGTAGGAGACCTATTACTTGCGATCGGAGATGCGACCGGGGCGCTACAGGCCTACCAGGAATCATTCACAGTTCGTGAACGTCTAGCGTCTCAGGACCCGACGAACGCGGACTGGCAAAAAGATTTGGTGGTTTCTTATTACAAGCAGGCAAGTATTTATCACGAGAACGGAGATGTGGTAAGTGAAAACGAATGGAATGGAAAATGTCATAAAACTCTCAGACGGATGCGTGATTTGGGGATGCATCTCGATCCACCGATCGCGCAATTGTTAGCACAACTGGATCAGGTATTCGGTAGGTAATAGATGACGATTGTTTCCACGATGAACTATTAAACAAAAAATATCCTCAGCGAGATAAAAATGAACACAAATAACGATCAGCCTGAAAATCGCCCTTATGAATTGTGTATTGGTGTGTTGGATCGTTCGAACCACTGTGATGATGCGACTCATGATGCTGTTTCGAACGTCGTAGAACAGATCGAGACAACGCTTCAATCGGCTATGGAATGTCCCAGCGGAAAAACAGGTTCTCCGAAAACGTTCTTGCAAAGATGTGATACCTGGCTCGCAAAAATCGCACGCCCTGTTTTGAAAGGGTTCGGCTATGAGATTCCCGTGCCGCCTCGACGCATTTGTGGCTCCCGACAAACACCCGTCGCATGGAAGTTCCTGTTTAGCGAGCAGTGTTCCAATACCCAGAATATCGTAGACCAAATCACAGAGAACTTCAAAAACAAATCCAGCACGATCCATTCAGTTACCTGGCCTGGAACGAACGTTGGAACTTCACAAGATCCCGAACCGCATGCGTCCTCTTTGGCGGAATGCTGGGTGCTTGATTTCAGTGAAATATTGATACTGATCTGGGATGGAAATCTTGAGCGAGAGGAAAACATCGCGTTCATCGAAGGTGCTTTAAAACAAGGTGGTCATATTGTCTGGATCAATCCATCAGCGACTGAGCAGTCGGCCTGTTTATTGACTTCTTTGTCCATTCCTGAGAGTGCAGGGGAGGGGCTGAGTGAATTCGCCGCACTTGAAATAAATACCAGTCCACTCCCACAACATGCAGTCGGGTGGTCGCGCCGCTTTCATTGTTTAGCCGCCTATCATCGCGATCCTGCGGAGAATTCGGATGCGATCAAAGCCAGTATCGTCTCACACACCAAAGAGCTGCGAAAATCAGCAGTCAAAGCAGGTTTATCAGAAGAAAGTATTCAGCCCCTGATTGAAAAATTGCTGCCCATTTATGCTCGCGCTGACCATCTGGCGGCCGTGTACCAGAGGCTGTACATGCTTTCGGCGAAATGGCTCTTCCGGTTTTCCGCGTTGGCGGTCTCCATTGTGGCGGCTCAGATTTTGTTTTTTCCTGATCAGTTATGGATCATTTCGTTCGAGATTGCCGCGATGCTCGCTGCGTTGGGATTAATGCGAATCGCCCGCAATGAAGCCTGGCATGAAAAATGGTTAAACAATCGGCATTTTTCCGAATGGCTGCGCACCCATCTGTTTACCTCGATGCTGAAAGATTATCAAACGGATCAACGGGTCGTCGCAAGCGAGAGGCTGCCCTTTTATCGCTGCCCGGATAACTGGTTCATCGATACCTATCGGCCCTTAATTGAAGAAGTCCGGCAAGAAATTTCGCACGATTCCCAATTAGATCACCTTAAGCGATACCTGATTGACGGCTGGATCGACAGTCAAGCCAACTGGCATGCAGGAAATGTCGGTCGAAAACGAGGAAGTGCTCACAAAAATCATATGATCGGATCGACTTTATTCGGTGCCACTTTATTGATGGCGGTTCTGCATCTCTGGGGCGTTGGTCATCCCGATCATCATTCCGACGTCCAACAACATGCTGCTGGTATTGAAGAATTAGCCGGCTTGGGAATTACGTTTCTCGCGATCATCTTGCCAGCGTGGGGGGCTGCGGTTCACGCGGTCGGCAACATGCTGGAGCATGATCGGATCGCCACCCGTAGCGAACATATGTCGCGGGTACTCAAGCAGATTGTTGCAGAAGCAGAAGCAGCGAACTCCATCGACGAATTAAAACACGCGATTGCCCATGCAGAGGAAGTCATGGCGACTGAAAACCATGAATGGCTGGTCTCCCTGAGCTTCCGCAATATTTCTTCCCCCGGTTTTTGAACTAGACCGAATTAACTTCGACCCACAGATTGCATCCTGATGCAGATCATATAAAGTATGAGTATGAATCATCCCAACAAAGAACTTCTTGATGAAGTGAATCGTGCCAACTCATGGTTTGCCGCGCGTAAAACGAAATGTCTGTGGGCTCAAGAGGTTACAGATGACCAAAGTGTCTCGACACTGGAAGGCGAGCTGATCGCTAAAGCAGGTGACTATCTCTGTCGCGGCGAATCGGGGGATACCTGGCCCCAAAAAGCAAAAACACTGTTCTCAAAATATGAAGCGACCGAGGAGCATGACAACGCAGGCTGGATTAAGTTCTCTCCCAAACCAGAGGCAGCCGGCGTATTGGCCGTCCAAATCAAACACGCCTTCCAGGTCATCGCAAGCTGGGGAGAGCTCACGGGCCAACCCGATGATTATCTGGTCAAAAACGAAGCCGACAAAAATGTGGAATACCCAGAAGATGTCTGGATTGTAAACCGGGCGATCTTTGAAGGAACGTATGAGGTAACCGCGTCCCGTGATTGAGACTCCTAAAGAGAGACGGTGAAATATCCACTTTAATATGACGGTGTATTCATGATTAATCCGCAGCACATCATGAAAGGGCCTCCCTATCAACCTGGAAGAGTTCGAGCGTTTGCCTAATGCGAGTTCACGAAGCATCCCACGAAGCGCGATTCAAAACGTAGGCTCCTAAGTCTTGTGACTGGTGACATATTTGGGGACACGACAAGACCATAAAATCCATCAGGGATGAGAACTACCTTTGTCAGAGTACAAGCCAAATCTACGTAGCACGCCAGAGAACAGACAGGATAGACAAAAGAAGTAAAGCCACAACCCGATATGAGTTATGGCTTTAGAAATACGCCCGGGAGGATTCGAACCTCCGACCTACGGATTAGAAGTGAGCGAGAACGCGGTCATCAATAATCAATCAAACACTAATCGCTATGTATGCAGAGTTTTTGAATGAAGTCACCTCTCTTAATTACCAGTTGATGAGCGTTCGATTGGGGTTTGGATGCGGAAGTTGGTGACGTTTTTGGTGACACTTAAAAAACGCGAATAATTTACAACAAACATTTTCAGTGTAAGTAATGCAGGCCAAACCATTTTCATCGTTAGAGTACCCAAGAGAGAATTCGAACCTCCACGTCCTTTACGGACATAGAACCTGAATCTAGTGAGTTGGTTAATTCCAACTCTATGAAAACAGGCTGTTTTTGCTTTATCTCTATTTAATTCCTTCTGTTTATGTCGCTTTGATGTTTTGTTTACATTTTACTTACAGGGCATTTGAATGTCCCATATTGTCCGCGTTTTATCCGCGGTGGATTTGAACAAACATTGTAAGACTCGATCTATCATTCTAAGAAAATTTATCCACATCATAAGGACTGGTGATCCTCCAAATGACTGGCACAGTTTATTAACAGCAGGTAGCGGGTTCCGTTCAACGTAACGTATCACTATCAGAAATGCGTTTCCGACTGAATGGGGAACGATTTGAATCGCCCTTGATATACTGCAAGCTGAGCAGGGACCTCACACAACTGTCGTCGCATGGGCCGCTTATTCATGCCGACGATAGTTCGTTAGAAACGGTTCCATGAATCGTTCCAGTCGCTTTGTAGCGGAAGAGAACACTTAATGTGAAACCTGACACTCCCGCTCCAAATCCCGCTTTTGTTGTGTAAATTTGCGATCCATCGCTCAACCTCCATTGAACTCATGTTATGTAATGCAAACTAATGCAAAAGTTTGCCCAAAAATACATCGCTAAAGGCAAGATCAATTTGTGACAGCCGAACTAGGAACTTTCCACAGAAATACGATACCTGGATCTCCAATCGCAGCGCCCCCCCCACCGGCAGCCAGAAGCTTCCCGTCAGGTGAAAATGCAACACAATCTACATCTTCTTTCAGTGTTTTGAATGTAACGACAAGTTTGCCCGATATAAGATTCCATATTCTTGCAGTGTGATCGTAACTACCAGCAGACGCGAGTGATTTTCCATCGGGAGCGAAAGCTAGTGATGTAATATTATCAGCGTGTCCTGAAAGACGATATTTCAATGAGCCAGTCTTTAAATCCCACACATATATTTCTGTATTTGAACCACCAGCTGCAAGTAGTTTTCCATCAGGAGAAAATGCCAATGCAAATATATGTAGTTTTTTATTTGTTTCTTTCAACTGAAATGTCTTCATTAACACGCCAGTTTCAACGTTCCAAAATCTCACTAAATTCCTGCTAGCTGATGCCAAAATCTTACCATTTGGCGAAAACGCAACAGAATTAACGAAAGCGGGGTGCTCCTTGTCTAAATCCGTGACCTCATTCCCAGTTGCCAGCTTCCAAACCTTCATCTGCCCTGGCATGCCATTGGGTCCACCTCCCGAAGCCAAAAATTTTCCATTAGAATTGTAATCAACTGAAAATACTCGGCCGTCATGACCTTTAAGCAATGCATGTATCTTGTTAGTTTTCACATTCCAGATCTGGATGTTGCCGTAAAACCCAGGCAATGCAAGTGTTTTGCCATCTGGTGCGAACTTCACATCGAAGTAGCCCACATCACTTCCGACAATCGTCATCAAAACCTTACCCGTTGAAAGATCCCTTAATTGAGCGACATCGCTAGCTGAAGCTAATAGCTTTCCATTAGGGGAGAATGCTATTCCTAAGACAGATTTCTTATGACCAGTATTAAAGATGCGAAACGGTTTGTTTATAATCAACGGTTCTCTTTGTTGCTCCTCTGCATTGATACATTCCAATGAGATGATACATAGAGAACAAATTGTCATCGCAGCAGTGATTCTCATTTGCGCCAACCTTTCTCTTAATTGGCAGACATATCGATTGAACCTGAATACTGTTAATAAAACGATGGGATTGTGCATTATAGCATAACGATCATCACATCGAGCGTCTTCCGCAGCCTGCAGAGCAGCGACACTCGATATTAACCTGCTTGCGCTATAGTATTAGTTGACTACTAGTTTCTGCTGTTTGCTTTA
>NZ_CALEMX010000085.1 GCF_937910335.1 uncultured Gimesia sp.
CTGAACTGCGACAAAAAATGCATGACTTCTGTAAGAATCAAACCGAGAGCGTACTGGATAATTCCGAACTATGAGTGATTTGATTCATCCCGGCTCAACGCTGGGCATGCTGGGCAGTGGTCAACTGGGCCGCATGTTTGCCATTGAAGCCCGCCGTCTGGGATATGGCGTGCATGTCTTTTCTCCGGAAAGCAAGACGCCTACCGGCCAGGTGGCGGACGTAGAAATCTGCGCGGAGTATACTGATCTGGAAGCGGTCGCGGAATTTGCAAAAAACGTGGATGTGATTTCATTCGAGTTTGAAAATGTACTCTCGGAAACAACGGAGACGGCATCGAAGTATGCGCCCGTGCGGCCCGGTGCAAACGTGCTGCACATTGCCCAGAATCGAATTCGTGAGAAATCGGAACTGCGCGACGCCGGCATACCGGTCACGCCGTTTGCGGTGGTCCGTTCGGTTGAGGAATTACAGAGTGCCTTGAATGAACTGGGTTGCCCCGCGGTGCTGAAGTCGGCAACCTCCGGTTATGACGGTAAAGGGCAAGTGAAAATCGATTCGCTTGAAGTAGCTGAAACTGCGTGGAACGAAGTTGGTGCGGACGAAACGGTTCTGGAAGCATTTATCGATTACACGTGCGAACTGTCGGTCGTTGGGGTGCGCAGCCTGGTTGGCGAATTTGCCTTCTATGGCCCGATGAAGAATGATCATACGAATCATATTCTCGATATTTCGGTATTTCCCTCAGAGGTAGGCGAAGCGATTAACGCGGAAGCGATTGAAATCACACGCGCCGTATTTGAACATCTGGATGTCGTGGGCGTGATGTGCGTCGAATTCTTTCTGACGAGTGATCATCGACTGATGATTAATGAAATCGCACCACGGCCTCATAATTCTGGTCACCTGACGATAAACGGGCATGTGACTTGTCAATTCGAACAACAGGTCCGCGCGATCTGCGGCCTGCCTTTGGGGAGCACCCAATCTCTCGGTCCCGTAGCAATGGCGAACCTGCTCGGGGATCATTGGGAAGCGGGGGCACCAAACTGGAATGCCTTGAAACAATTCAGCGACGTCAAACTGCACCTGTATGGCAAACAGGAATCGCGCATTGGTCGCAAGATGGGACACCTGACGGCTCTCGCAGAAACGCCAGCCGCCGCCATTGAACGGGTCATCCAGGCACGCGCCGCGATCTTCAACGGCTGAGAAATTCGACCCGGATTATTTTCCCCGCACGTTCCCCCAGAGTTCAATGTGCATGCGCCGTGTAACCTGACAACCCATCTGTTTTGCAGCTGGCTCTAACCATTGCATGCGTTCAGCCAGCATCTCTGCCGTCGTTCCCTGGGGCATCAAATAGACGCGTGCGCGATCAATTTCCGGATAGCGGTCTAAGTACTCTTCTATTTCGTGCATATCTTCTGGTTGATCAACGACGAATTTGAATTGATAGGGATACTTTTTAATCAGCGCGTGAATGACGGCCGGCTGATCACGTCGCGCGTCATGGCGGTGTGACCAGTCGGGATCTTTGACGGGTGTGGAGTTAGAGAGCTTGGGACTGATTGAAATCAAATCTGCATGAACTTCCTGCAAAATGGTTCCCGCCGTCTCAATGGTGATCACTTTGCCGGCTGCGTGCAGACGTTGTGTCAACGTTTCGACTTCGTGGGACAGCATCGGCTCTCCCCCGGTCACGACCGCATGCTCACAATCGTATTGCGCGATATGATCCATGATCTCGTCGACTGACATTTTATCCCCCTCCGGATTCCAGGAGGTATAGGGCGTATCGCAGAACCAGCACCGCAGATTGCAGCCGCTGGTGCGAACGAAAATCGAGGGTACCCCGATCCATTTACCTTCGCCTTGCGGAGAGTGAAAAATTTCTGAGATCAACAAAAGAATCGTATCCTGAAACGAGGGAGAACAAAGAATGACGCACATCTTAATAGAAAGCGGCGGCCCTTGCATTGAAATGCACGGTCAAAGCGTGGTAACTTTGACGAAAAATCAATTCCACACAGATAACTATTTGACTCCATAGAATTTAGGACAGCACCATGCGTCACGATTCCCGCCAGACCGACCAACTTCGCCCGATCAAAGTAGAACGTGGATACACCAAAGCCACGCCCGGGAGTATCCTGATTTCCGCGGGAGACACCGTGGTGCTTTGCACCGCTAGCCTGCAAGACAGCGTTCCCCCCTGGAAAAAGCATGACGAAAATCCAAGTGGCTGGGTAACAGCGGAATACAACATGTTGCCCGGCAGTACGTCTCCCCGTAAACAACGCCGGGCCGACGGGCGCTCGAGTGAGATCCAGCGACTCATCGGTCGCAGTTTAAGAGCCGTGGTTGATATGGATGCGCTGGGGCCACGCACGATTACCGTGGACTGTGATGTTCTCCAGGCAGATGGCGGCACACGCACGCTCAGTATCACCGGTGGATTTCTGGCACTCCTGGATACAGTGCTCGCGATACCGGATGTCTGTGACCTCTCCCCAGAAGAAATCTTCGACGTCAAAAAAGTCTTCACAAACAGCGTGGCCGCGGTGAGTGTAGGTGTAGTGAATGGTGAGCCGGTGCTCGACCTGGATTACATCGAGGACAGTACCGCAGGTGTGGACATGAACGTGGTGATGACCGGTGGCTGTGATTTCGTGGAAGTCCAGGGAACTGCTGAAGGGCAGACCTTTAATCGGGGTATGCTCGACGCCCAACTCGAACTGGCTACATTGGGAATCGAACAGCTGTCTGCGATTCAGAAAGAATGTATTGGTGAGGCGTGGCCGATTTGATCAGTGGGTCTTTTTTCAAGTTTCCTAAAGCACTGGATAAAATTCATAATGTCACTTCTTTTAGGCATTACTGCTATTTTGATAATTAGTTTCCTGTAAGATAAATATGGTTGTAGAATGAAATGATAGCGAACAGATAAGAATAAACACAAAATTCAAAAGAGCTTGCTACTATAAAGCGATGATCCATTTTCAGAACAAAAAGGAATGATGCATGAGTACCTTTGAGAGGATCCATGTGCAGGGTTTTCGACGTCTCAATAATGTGGACCTGAAGCTTAAACCCCTGAACGTCATGATTGGAGCAAATGGTAGCGGTAAGACATCTGTCCTTGATGTTTTCACCTTACTGGCAGCATCTGCCTCTGGCGATCTTGCTGAAACGATCAGTGATTTTGGCGGCGTTGATGGCAATCTTACGAACCTATCTATAACAAATGCTGGCACTCTTATAAATCTATCAGACAAAAATACTGGGAAAGCTCGTTTTATGTCTTTTGATCTGGCCATGCCAGTAACGGGGCATAATCCGATCGACTATCAAATCTCGTTATCGCAAAAGGGGGCGGGTTATGAGATTTCAAATGAACTACTGAGTCAACAGCGGAAACAAAATTCATCCCCGTTTAAGCATTTGGAAGCTTATCATGGTAATGTTCGCTATTACGCACCACAAGATGGACTTCAACCCCCAAACTGGGATTATAATGAAAGCGAGTCTGCCTTATCACAAGTGCCCAAGATGTTTCAGGAACCTGAAGATTTTAGAAAACGTCTAGCATCTTCGACTCATTATCATGTACTGGATGTTTCACGTCGAGCTCCTGTTCGCCTTCCTCAACAGATGCGTGATGCAAAACTTCCAGGTCGTGATGGGGAGCATCTCGCATCGTGCCTGTATACACTAAGCCAAACAAATCGAGATGCTTATGATGCGATCGAAGATACTTTAAGAGCTGGCTTTCCCAGTTTTGAACGCCTGAACTTTCCACCGGTAGCAGCCGGTACTCTAGCAATGACCTGGAAGGATAAAACCAGCAACAATCCATTTTTTATGAACCAGCTTTCGGAAGGAACACTTCGATTTCTCTGGCTCGTGACTTTATTGCACAGTCCCGGCTTGACAGCTGTTACCTTGATCGACGAACCAGAGGTTAGTCTACATCCAGAACTTCTTTCACTCTTGGCAGACTTGATGAGGGAAGCATCACAACGAACTCAACTAATCGTAGCTACACATGCTGACCGCCTAGTCCGCTACCTGAAACCAGAAGAAGTGTTAACGATGAATCTTGATGACGATGGGATTGCCGAAATGCTTTGGGCAGATGAACTCGATCTTGAGGAGTGGCTTGACGAGTACACAATGGATGAAGTCTGGCGTCTCGGTCGCATGGGAGGTCGGCCATGAGAATTGCAATACTTGTCGAAGGAAAAACGGAACAAGCTTTCAAGCCATATTTACAGAACTTCTTGAAAAAACGATTGAGTGGAAATATGCCTAAGTTGGATATGGTTCCTAGCGATGGTGGGTTAAAAACCAACGATAAACTTCAGCGAATGGTTAAGATGCTACTGAATGACAAGCAACATCCCGCGGACGCCGTGATCGCACTGACGGACGTATATCCAGATTATACAACAGCTGACGATGCCAAGACCAAGATGAAGAAATGGGTTGGTGAGGAAGAACACTTCTATGTGCACGTGGCGTTACACGACTTTGAGGCATGGTTGCTACCATATTGGGAGAAAATCAAATCGCTTGCAGGTAGCAATAGGAAGGCTCCTGCCAATAATCCAGAGACTGTCAATCATAGTAAATCTCCTGCCTATTGGCTGGCGGAAGTATATCGTACTGGATCGAAGAAAAAGAGTTACGTGAAGGCTCGTGATGTCGGAAGCATTCTTAAGGGTGAGGACTTGATGGTATCCATTAATGCCTGTACTGAGCTAAAATCATTCATCAATCGAATACTGAGCTTATGCGGGATAGAAGAGAAGGATTTGATTCCGTGACCCCGTTAATATATTAAGAACCCCACTCTCTTGATTAGTGGGAGTAGTGAATGGTCAACCCGTGCTCGACCTGGATTACATCGAGGACAGTACCGCAGGTGTGGACATGAATGTCGTGATGACTGGTGGCGGGGATTTTGTCGAAGTTCAGGGAACCGCGGAGGGACAGACCTTTGATCGCGGATTACTCGATGCACAACTCGAACTGGCGACATTGGGAATTGAACAGCTATCGGCGATTCAGAAAGAGTGCATTGGGGAAGCATGGCCTTTGTGATTTTTTTCTACTACGAAAGACACGAACGGGGTTAATCGTTTTCCTCATAGGTTCCGTAGACCTCCCTGCCCCAGAACGGGGTTTTGGAATGATAGCCGGGAATCCAGAAGAAATATTGACGCACGGGGCCTCCCCAAATACTCATGCCCGCTCCATAGTCGACTTCTAGACTGACAATTCCCGGCAACGGTGCGTGCGGATATGCTATTAATGCCCAGACTGTGTTAACATCATCTGGCCTTCGATCTTCGAAAAGTCTGTATTTTGGTGGCAGACCTTGCCGATTCAATTTCACATAATCCTGATGGACCTGACTGGTTCCCCAGATCCAGGTCAGCAACCAGTAAGCAATCAGTATCAGGCAGATGATAGACATGATACGATTACGCCGTCGCTTGCTCTGATTGTCCTTGATTTCAGAATTCATGAGATCGTTCTCATCTTTCCATAAAGTCGCGCTACAAGCAGGCTACTATTTTTTCTCTGTATAAGCAATTATTTTTTTATTTCTCGAGAAGCTATCTTCAATCAAGGCACTTCATTGTAAATCGGGGTGTAATGTCAATTGCACATAACTGGTTTCGTTGTCAGAATGAGAAGCCAGTATGGAATGCAATTTAGCTTGAGGAGATGTAGTGGCGAATTCTGAGTATGTTAACATTTTCAGACAAGGTGCGGTCGCCATTGATCGTTGGCGGACTGAGAATTCGACCGAAAGTACGGACATCAAGCTGGACTTAAGTGGCGCTGATTTAAGCGGCGCTGACTTGACCGAGACCAATTTAAACGGGGCTGACTTGCGTGGTGCGAATCTGGCCGGGGCTGACTTGAGTGGCGCTGATCTGGTGGGAGCGAATTTGAGCGGGGCCGATTTGAGCAGAGCCGACTTGTGTCTTGCCGATTTGAGCGGCGCTGATTTAAGTGGGGCC
>NZ_CALEMX010000086.1 GCF_937910335.1 uncultured Gimesia sp.
GGATGATCGAGCCGGGCAGGTTCTGAAGTGTAAATCCTGTGGTTCAAAAATGCGTGTACCGTCAGGCGATGATGACTTTCTGGATGACTCGTATGAAGAATCTGAAGCGCCCGTACGTCCTTCACGCAAGAAAAAGAAAACGGGCTCATCAAAAAATAAGAAAAAACAAGGCAACTCGAACAACCCGATTACCATTATTGCCGGTGTGTGCGCATTCGGGATTGCATTTTATGTGTCCTACACCCTCGTCGGCGGATTATTTGGCGATAAAAAACAGAACGAGGTCGATATAAATCAGGAAATGAAACAAATTGCGACAGACCTGAAAGAAAAATCAGAAGCAATCCAAAAAGCAGAGACGAAAGAGGAAAAACAAAAGATTGCCCAAAGCATGAAAACCAATCTCGATCGCGCTAAGGTGCTGAGCGAGAAACAGAAGGCGATAAACGCTAAGAAGAGCGCAACAAACGGTTCATCCAGCCAAAAGTGGATCTCCTTAGTGGATGCTCCCTCTGTTGTCACAAAATGGCCTGAATCTTCCAAGCTGAAAATCGATTTAAAAAACGTCCGAAAAGATTTCATTCAACCAAATACGTTCAGCCCTTTTGTAGGATTACGATATACAAATCCTCGACCTTTTAAAGTTGATTTCTGGAATCTGGCAACAGAAAAAATAATAGGACAAGTTTCAATCAATATCGACAAAAACTGGATTTTACTTTCTCACAAAATCAAGATGAGTTCAGACGGGAAATCTTTCATCTTGTCTATCGTTACAAGAGATACCAAGATTCCCAAACTGACAAGCTGGAGTATAACAACGGGGGAAAAATTAGCAGAATGGGAGGCTGACAAGACAAAGTCATCCGTTTCGATTTATGAAATTTGCGGTTCAGACAAAGCCTTTGCAAAAATCATTCGCAAAGAAGGTAATCAATACAAAACGATTTTAAAACTATGGGACCTCACATCAGGTAAACTTCTGAAAGAAAATGAGGTCAAATCGAGCGAATTTTTTGACTCGAATTATGCGATCAGCCCCGGTGGTAAATACCTGATATCAAGTACCGTCAACAAGCTGTTTGTCTATGACCTAACCTCCCTGAAAATGATCCGCCTGCTCGATATTAAAGACTATTTAGACCCGACTGAAAAGTATCCGATCCTGTCATCAATGCAATTTTCTGTTGACGGTAAACAATTGGGGTTACTTGTGAATATGTCTATGGTAACTTCAGTCTGGCTGATAGATTTAGAAACGGGGAAATCTACCAAAGCATATGAAGCTGCAGGAAGTTTAGATAAGGTATTTAGCGAACCTGCATATGAGGGTAATAAACTCATCCTGACCCCGTCGGGAAACAGCTTCCTGTTATATGGCGCACTGCTCGTTGATCGCCAGAGTAAACGGAATGTCTGGCTGTATCACCCCGTGCCAAATGTTATTATGCGAAACAAACTATACATCACTCCCCACTACATTCTTGCTGGAACCGACAGTGCATTAACAGACGCACGCGGACAACTACGTTTAAAAACAAAACCAAAGCTGGTTTCCGTGCCACTCCCGGAAAAGAAGATCGCAGACAGTCTGGCCGCTTATCAGAGCGAGGGCGAAGCGATTTTAAGTGCAGGAAAACAAGTCAGTATTGATGTAAAAATTGCAAAGGTCAAATTTAGCAATGAGGAAGAAGTCAAAAGCATTCTCAGGGATGTAATAAGGCAACGACTGGAGTCAGAAGGTTTCAAAGTGGTTCCCAATCAGCCCATTGTATTCAAACTTGAATACGGAGAACAAGAAGGCAATAAATTACAAATGACCAAACGCGGAAAACCGACCCCCGGAAACCCTCTGGGACGAACTGCAACAGGACAGTCACTGCAAACAACGGCAGCAGCCTTTAAACTTTCCTGGATTGAAAAAAAAACGAAAAGAACACTCTGGACGAAACAGGCATTGGTCAACCCCCGCTTTCTCATTTTGCGGGATGCCACCGCGGAAGAAGCCCGAAAACAAATGTTTGAGGGACTACAAAACAGATTGATGGCAGAATCCATACCTTATTTTATTCCTCATGATAAAAATCTTTCCATGCTTCCCGGTGAAACGCAATTGCCGGAATAAGGCTCTGAACAAAATGATCTGCCCCATCGTGGAAAACAGCTTTCTAAGAATCTGCGCTCATCGCTAAATCTGGATTGCTTTCCTGACCGGGATTACTCTACAATACAGGATGTCGATATCCTGTTTTGGTGCCGAAACCAGATTGTTCGACTATTAACCGAAAATAAGGACCATCTCATGCACAAAACTCTCTATTTATTGATCTGTTGTTCCCTGTTCTTAGGACTGGGTGCCGGCCATGAAGAACCGCAAGTAGCTCATGCTGTTGACCCGGCGAAATCCAAGAGCAATAGTCTGAATGACGCCAATGGTGAGAAAAAACTCAGCAAATTCATGCGAGAAAAACTCACAAGTTCTCAGCTCGTTTTGGAAGGGCTCATGACGGAGGATTTCGATCTCATGCAGAAAGGAGCCAAGAAGATGATCCAGATGAGCAATGCCACAGAATGGCAAGTCATCGAAGGTCCCATTTTTGCGCGACAGAGTGAAGAGTTCCGTTCCGCTGCCAAACAGGTCATCAAGTTCGCCAAAGCGAAAAATATTGACGGTGCTTCGCTCAGTTACCTGCATTTAACGATGACATGCATTTCCTGTCATAAAAAAGTCAACAAAGTTTTGATATCTGAGAGCGGCAGGAAACTTCAATTGAATTTTGCTGCATTAAAAAAGGGGCATACGAAATAATTTCGCATCCCCCTGCTCTTGAGTGAAACCAGTGTAAAACTTATTTCTCTTTTAAACTCGTGGCGGCGGTTTTTGCGACTGATTTTGCCGGAAGTACGCGAATCACACGGCCACTCTGGTGTTTGTCACCATCTAACTCCACTGTGCGAACCCGTAAAAGGTGGGTACCGGGTTTCAATCCAGCAGGCAATTTCGCCTTCCAGAGGTGCGGTGAGATTTTCGGTTTCGGAAGATTGCGATAACTCTTCTCTTTCACGGCATTCTCTGTTTCAGATAGCTTTTTGAAGCTGGGATCTATGCCAGGCTTATATTGCATTGGAACCCAGGACCCTCCCGCTCCGATCTGTATTTCGACTTTCGAACGTTCCGAACCATTAAATACGTTGACATATATGACCGTTTCTGACAACTTACTGACGACGACTTCTTCAGGAGCAATAATATTCATCTGGTAGTCGGCAGGTCGGCCTGCAGCCCGGAAGTCAAGATTATATTCCTTCCCGTCAAAGCGGATGAGAGAGTAACCATTGGGAGCGCCGTCGGCCATCACGGTATGAGGAATGCCTCGTTCATCGGGAGAGCCGGACCACCAGCTACCACTAACCGTTACGTTGATGACGTGATGATGTGGTTTCGGACCAAGCCAGCCGTCCGCTTTTGTGATGAAACGATGCTCGTGATGATGAGTGTGTCCTGAAATCGACATACAAAACGGGCGTTTTTCAATGAGCCGATACAACTCCTGTCGATCTTTTGTATCGATCAGAGGAACATGCATCATTAATACAACCAGTTGATCTTCGGGAATCTGGTCCAAATCGTTCTTGACAAACTCAATCTGCTCTTTGCCCAACCCGCCCTGGTATTTCCCTTTCTTACCTTTTTCCGGAACGATCCATTCAATGTTATCAAGTACAACAAAATGGACTGTTCCATAGTCAAACGAGTAATAAGCAGGGCCAAATGCACGTTCGAACGTTTCATCACTCAACTTGTCGTTCGGAGCGTCGTAATTAATGTCGTGATTACCAATCACATTGTACCAGGGAATTCCCAACAGCGCGATACCTCGTGCCTGCGATTCGAATAAAGAAAGATCATCGAATAAAATATCGCCGAGAGTCACACCGAATGCTGCATCAGTGCCGACGAGCTCTTCGATGACATCGTGAGCGATATAATCGATTTCCGTTTGATCACGTGGCTGTGGATCTCCAAAAAAGATGGCCCTGAACTGAGCGGGTTCTTTCTGAGGGTAGAGTGGAAAATCGACTGAAGCAGGCAGCGGCCCTGTCGGCTTGACTCCAGCGTACTTTGATTTCGGCGAGCCCTTTGGTTTATGGATGTAATAGAATTCTGGTGTCAGAGTCTTGCTCAGCGGCGTTCGCCATCCCTGGGGTTTGATCACAAACAGGATCGTATCGTTTGTAACCGGTAATTGATATAAACCATTTTCGTCCGTGCAGACGATCTCACGGCCATTGGATACGCGAACACAGCCTAACCCCTGCTCCCCCGCATCCCGTTTACGATTATTGTTCGCATCGTGAAAAACATAACCGGTAGCCTGTTGCTTAATTTCTTTTTTTGATTCCGCTTGCCCGCTTCTCTGATAAGAGGTGAATAGAAGTACAATCAGCAGAACTTTCATCAATGGTAATCGAGTCATTTGTTTCCCTTATATTACAAAACCATCCTAAGCGACTTTTAACATGTTATGCTCGTCAGAGCAGATGCAAAACCCAAATTGTAATTGTTCTTAGAATGTAACAGAGGATTCCCCGGGATGACAAGACACCAGAAACTACAAAGATTGTTCAATCATGGTTTATATCAAGTGAACTATTGACGTAGGAGAACGGTTCTTTCATAGTAAATACTTGAACATGCCGCTCTATCCTCCCTGGAAAGAGCACGAAATACAAACAATACTGCATTCACTCAGGAGGCAACCAACATGCAGAACGATTATCTTTTCAATGTGCGCTATCTGTTTCAAACGATACGGTGGAGCGGCGTGTTTGCCATTGCCTGCCTTCTCTCCACCGGTGCACACGGTGCAGAAGAGACCGACACGTTGCGAATATTGTGTTACAACATTCACTACGGACAGGGAAATGATGGAAAATATGATGTAGAACGGCTGGCAAAGGTAATTGAACGTACCAAGCCAGACTTAGTGGCGCTACAGGAAGTAGACGTGGGTGTTAAACGATCGGGGCGCGTGCATGAAGCACAACGATTGGCAGAACTCACAGGTATGGCGGTCCGTTTTGGTCCCACACAACACTATGAAGGAGGCCTGTTTGGAAACGCCGTCCTGACACGTTTACCGATTCTTGATGTGATGATTCAACCGCTGCCTTATACCGAAAGTACTCCAAAGCTTGTCACATACCCTCGCGCCGCGATCGCCGTTACCGTGCGTGGCCCTGGTGACAAACCACTCAAGTTCATCAGCACGCACTTCCAACATAATGTGCCTGAAGATCGTGTGGCCGAAGCCAAAGCTATCAACAAACATTTCGCAACCAGTGACAACATTCCCACGATTCTGGCAGGCGATATGAACGCCAAACCAGATTCTGAACCGATTAAGATTTTGCTTAAACAATGGACCAATGCCATCGACAAAGCGGCATCCCCCTCGGCTCCTTCAACAAAACCAAGATCACGTATCGATTATATTTTCTATCGAACTGCCTCACGATTCGAAATGGTAAAATCGGAAGTCATCGCAGAACCGATGGCGTCAGATCACTGTCCGGTTTTTGCGATTTTGAAATTGAAGCAAAAATGATATCGACTGGTATCAGAGGAAATGAAAAGACTCGATTTCTTATCCCCGGCCTAATTTTGAAAATCAACTCGGAGATGATGTGATGAGAAGCCTGAACTGGATCACTCTGTCATTCACCTTATTACTTCTCTGTTTTGTTAATCTGGCTGCCTTTGCCGAACCGGCGGCGACCCCCGTCAGTTCGATTCGTGTTCAACCCGGATTTCAAGTCGAATTGTTGCGTTCTGCAACTAAAGGCGAAAGTTCCTGGATCAGTATGACTTTCGATAATCGGGGACGGTTGATTCTGGGACTGGATGATGTCGGAATCGGACGACTTACTCTCAATTCCGATCCTTCCAAAGTCAAATTCGAGAAGCTAGAAAATACTCTCAAACATTGCAGGGGCGTGTTGTATGCTCATAACAGCCTGTATGTCAGTGCCACGAACGGCAACGGTTTTTACCGACTCAAAGATACCACCGGCGATGATCAATTCGATCAAATGAAACTCCTGAAAACAATGGAATACCATAGTCGCTTCGGGCATGGCAGTAACCAGATCGTGCTCGGACCTGACAAACAAATTTATCTAGTGGTTGGAAACGATGTCACGTTTCCGGAAGGGGCCTCACCTGATTCTCCCTACCGCGATCCTCAAAATGATCACCTGCTGCCCAACCCTCATGACAAGGGTCAAGACAATCGCGTAGGTTCTATTTTGCGCACTGACCCGGAAGGAAAAAAATGGGAAATTCTGGCAGGTGGCTTTCGTAATCAAGTGGATCTAGCCTTCAATCAAGAGGGAGAAATGTTTACCTGGGACGCCGACATGGAATGGGATATCGGCCAACCCTGGTACAGACCGACGCGCATCAACCATGTCATCCCGGGTGGTGAATATGGCTGGCGCTGGGGTACGGGAAAATGGCCCGAATATTATGCAGACAGTCTCCCCACAACATTAGATACAGGACTAGGCTCACCCACGGGCCTGATCTTCGGAACAGAGAGCCAATTCCCCGAGCGATTCAAAAACGCCATGTATATCGCCGACTGGCAAAATGGTCGAATCCTGCTGGTTGACCTGATTCCAGATGGTGCCAGTTACATTTGTCGCTACGAATCCTTCCTGGAAGGAGGCCCCCTTAACGTCTGCGATATGCAGTTTGGGCCAGATGGTGCGTTGTATTTCATTACAGGCGGGCGCGGTTCCCAGTCAGGTTTATACCGCGTGAAACCCGATCCCAATACAGACACTAAATCGATTGCCCCCATAATCAGTGAACCGTTAAAGAGACAATCAGCAGCTGCAAGAAAACTTAGACGTGAGATCGAAGTGTTTCACGTTCAAAAAGACGCCAACATCGACGAGCTCTGGTCACATCTTAAGAGTGAAGATCGCTGGCTACGTTTTGCTGCACGCCGTGCCATTGAAAATCAGGATGTCTCTCAATGGCGGAAACGGGCACTTACAGAATCACAGCCAACCGCTGCGATCGCCGGTCTGATTGCCTTAAGTCGAAAAGGGACAGCCAGCGACCACAGTGCCGTACTGACAGCGCTGAATCAAATTGATATCAATAAGTTAAATCAACAACAGTTTCTCGCTCTCTTGCGTGCTTATCAGCTCTGCTTCATTCGCCTGGGACCACCAACCGGAGAACAGGCCAATACGATCAAGCAACGCTTACGGCCACTATTTCCACATGCCACGACGAGTGCCAATCATATGCTCTGTGAACTACTGGTCTATTTAAACGATGAAACAATCGTCCCTAAAACAGTTAATCTGCTCGCAGGCAATACGACACAGGAAGAACAAATCCGGGCAGCGCAAACACTGACTTTTGCAAAACAGCGTTGGAAAAAAGAACACCAACAAACATTCCTTGCCTGGTTAGCACAGGCTCGCGGCTTCTATGGTGGTAAACAACTAACCGAACGACTGCGCGATATCCGTGAAGACTTTCTGAAAACGCTCACGGAACAGGAACGGAAACAATTCAGTCCAGAGATTGCAGCCCTCGATAAACCACTCGTCGAGGAAGAGACCACTCCTGCACGCCCCACCGTTCAGGAATGGGTTCTGAAAGATCTTGAACCACATCTGGATACACTCACAGTCAACCGATCCTATAAGAACGGGCGACAGGCACTGTTGGCAGCCAATTGTCTGAAATGCCATCGCATTGGTTCCACAGGAGCACAGGTTGGTCCTGATCTAACGAATGTCGGTAAACGCTTTGATGGTCGCGCCATTCTAGAATCGATCATTGAACCTTCCAAAGTAATGGACCCTAAATACCTTTATACGATGTATTTACTGACGAATGGAAAAATTGTAACCGGTCGACCGGTTGGAGTCAGCAAAACTACCATCACTGTTGAAACAGATCCGATCAAGCAGACAACGGTTCCGATTGCCCGAGAGGAGATTGAAGAATCCGTCCTGTCCCGAACATCACCGATGCCAGTAAGTCTGATCAATGTACTCACCAAAGAGGAAATTCTTGACCTTCTGGCGTACCTGAAATCGGGTGGAGACCCATTACACACCATTTTTCAAAACCAAACAAAATAAATTTTTTCTACTGGTTACGCTAGATGCAAGCCTTAGCAGAAAACTCGTCGCTATCAGCAAGTTGAGGATAGAAAATATGTATTCCCGTTCATTTCGATCTCTCCTGATTTTGCTCACGGTTTTCTTGTACTGGCCAACTGTCTCAATCTTCGCACAAGGTGTTTCGCCAGAGAAAGCAGCATCGCAAATGACGGTGTCAGATGGCTTCGAGGTTAAGCTCGTTGCTTCGGAGCCTTTAGTTCGACAACCCGTGGCCATTGACTTTGATGGTCGTGGAAGACTCTGGGTGATTCAATATTTGCAATATCCAAATCCAGCCGGGCTGAAACGGGTGAAGGTTGATCAACATACGCGCTCCCAATACGACCGCGTTCCCAAGCCGCCTCCACATGGTCCCAAAGGGGCAGATCGGTTGACAATTCTCGAAGACACCGATGGCGATGGTTTAATGGACCATGCAAAAGACTTTGTGAACGGCTTAAACCTTGCTTCGGGATTTGCGTTCGGGCACAAAGGCGTTTATGTTTTGCAGGCTCCCTACTTACTTTTTTATCCCGATCGTAATGGCGACGATATTCCCGACAGTGATCCGGAAGTTTTACTAACGGGGTTCGGCATGGATGATGCCAGCTCGGTCGCCAATTCGCTCATATTCGGTCCGGATGGTTGGTTGTATGGATGCCAGGGCAGTACGGTCACTGCTGTGATTCGTGACATTAAGTTTGTGCAAGCCATCTGGCGATATCATCCTGTCTCAAAAAAGTTTGAGTTGTTCGCCGAAGGTGGCGGCAATATGTGGGGGTTGGATTTTGATCGTCATGGAAACCTTTTGGCTAGTACCAACGTTGGTGGGTTTACCATGCTGCATATGGTGCAAGGTGCTTACTATTGGAAACAGTTCAGTAAACATGGCCCACTTAGAAATCCCTTTACGTTTGGCTATTTCAATCACATCCCACACAAAAACTTTCGAGGCGGTCATGTGACCGTGGGGGGCACAGTTTATCAAGGCGATACCTTTCCCGCACACATGCGCAACAAGTATATCAGTACTAACTTATTATCACACGAGATTCACTTCCATACGTTAACTCAGGACGGGACCTCTTTTCGCAGTCAGCATGGAGGAGAACTGGTCAAAGCCAATGATACTTGGTTTGCACCCAATGATTTAACGGTGGGACCGGATGGCGCAGTCTATTTTTCAGACTGGCATGATAAGCGCACCGCACACCCGAACCCGGATGCTAATTGGGATCGTTCGAATGGACGAATTTTTCGCTTGCAAGCCAAAGGGATTGCTTCTCAAAAACCAGTTAATCTCGCGAACTTAACCAACGATCAATTGAGAAAGCTGCTAAAACAGACCAACGAATGGTATGTGCGTGCAGCCCGTCGTGAGCTGGTCGCGCGAGGCGACAAGAGCATCTGGCCCCCATTACGAAAGCAGATCCGGGAAAGCAAAGATGATCAATTCGTCTTGAACTCGCTCTGGACACTGGCAGCAACGGGAGGCTTGAACGAGCAGACGGCACTGCAGGCACTCAATCATCAAAATGAAGACGTGCGTTCCTGGGCGGTTCGGTTGATAGGAGATGAGCCGACAGTTTCTCCTCAGATTCTGACACGATTTGAACAATTGGCCAAAAGTGATTCCAGCGCGAAGGTTCGCAGCCAGTTGGCCAGCACTGCTGTCCGCATCCCCGCCAGCCATGGCGTGTCTATCGCACATACTTTATTGCTGAGAAACGAAGACCAAAAGGACCCACACATCCCGCTCTTACTATGGTGGGCTGTGGAGCAACATGCGGTGGATGCCATCGACGATATCGAACAACGATTCGTCGATAAAAGTGTCTGGCAACAGCCATTGATACGCGATGAAATTCTCAATCGACTCACACAACGCCTGGCGGCTGAGGCGACGCCACGCACTTTAGCTGTGTGTAAGCAGATCGTTGAAAGTGCCCCTTCAGCTAAACTGGAGCAGAGCATGTTATCGTCACTGGATGCAGGCCTGGCGATGGCTCGCATAAATCCAAATGAGAAAAAACGACTCGCGGATCGTATACCCGCAGACTTCAAGCAATGGTTGATTGACAAATGGAGGAAGCAGCCGAAAAACTTGACCCTCTTAGAATTGAATGGTCGACTGGGAAACCCATTGGTGACAAATCATGCCTTGCAAGTCATCACCAGCGATCACGCCAAGAAGGAACAGCGGGTCTCTATGTTCAATCTCTTGCGCCAATTTGGTGACGCGTCATGCATTGAGTCCTTGTTACCTCTGCTTAAACCAGAACAAAAAGTTTGGATCAGACAGGCTGCAATGGACGCCCTGGCCCGATACGATGACCATCGCATAATTGATTCATTACTACGTGAATATAATCAATACGACAGTGCTACACGATCTCGTGCTCGCCAAGTTTTATTTGCACGTAAACGTTCGGCAAACCAGTTTCTCAAAGAAATTGACAAAGGCGTGTATGATGCCGGTGAAGTGACGCTAGGCGAATTAACTACACTGACTGCCTATAATGACAAATCGATCACTGCGCTCATCATCAAACACTGGGGTCGAATTAATAGCAGCACAGCCGAACAGAAAATTACCGAAATTCGACGCGTCAGATTTAATCTCAAAACCGGCGGTGATCTGAAACGTGGCCGTGAACTTTTCACAAAACATTGTTCAACCTGTCATCAATTATTCGGTGAAGGCAAAAAACTCGGACCTGACCTGACGACGGCAAACCGAAAAGATCTGAATTATCTGCTGGAAAGTATCATCAACCCCAATGCGTTCATTCGAAAAGAATTCGTACCCTCTGTTGTTCTCACGAGTGATGGGCGTGTTCTGACTGGTATCATTCTTAAAGAAACTCCAGCCCAGATCGTATTGGCAAATAACAAAAATGAACAATCTATAATTCGACGAGACGACATCGAAGAGATTAATAACACCACCGTTTCCATCATGCCAGAAGATGTATTAAAACAGTTGAAAGATCAGGATTTGCGAGATTTATTTAGCTATCTGCAAGGTAATGGACCTGTTAAAGAATAGGAGATTATGATTCGTGTGCCGTTATATACTGTTAATCATCCTGGGATTTACACAGATGGTAACAACGACCTGCGCCCGCGCATTCGAACCGGCTCTTGAGCTCAAATTGAAGAAAGAGTCCTCTCAGAAAACTAAAAAAGACAAACTCTTCAAACTCAAATACCAAAAATCGGATCTGAGTTTTTGTAACTCACAAGTCTGTGTTGATTTTGACAACGATGGTCTGCGCGAGTTGTTGTTCGCCTCACGGAAAACAAAAACATTACAAATGCTGAATGCCAGTGATGGTTCTGTTCTCTGGAGCAAGAAATTTGCCGGAGATCAACAGAGTCTTTCTGCTTTCGATCTGGATGGCGACGGTAAGATGGAAATTCTTTATACTGTTTCCAGTCCCGGACGTCTGTATGTACTCGACGATGATGGGAAGGTACTTCGACAGTGGGATTCGAATGACTTCAAGCTCGGAAATTCGGCCGTGATCGTTGACGCCGATGGTGATGGCCAGCTTGATGGGTTGTTCGGCTCGCGGTCAAAGTTTCTCATACGACTGAATATGGCGGACCTGGAACTCACGCAACGACGTTCTAATTGGGTTCAATGTGGCTGTCACACCTCGGCAATGGACGTGGACCGAGATGGTCGATGGGATTTTTTCGCAGGCTCAGGCGACGATTCGCGCGGCAAGAAGGGAGTCTTGCACCGCATTGATGCGATTACATTGAACAGCCATTGGTCGTTCAAGACTAACGATAACGCATCGAGCGCAGATCCGGTACTGGTAGATATCGATGGTGACGGAGAGGTTGAAATCATCAAGTCGGTTGATAATTATGCGGGAGATGATGCTCACGACGCCATTTACGCCTTTGAAACCGATGGTAAATTACTTTGGAAGACACCAGGTTTGAGCGGTGAAGATTCACCCAACGTGGTTGATCTGGATCATGATGGAGAAGTGGAAATCGTCGGTATGACATTTGACAACGAAGTATATTGCCTGGACTCAAAAGGTCATGTCAAATGGCGCAAGAACCTGCGTCCCGAACTCAAGAATCAGAACTCGCATGCTTATTTGACGCCGATTTTATGTGATGTGAATGGCGACCAGGAAATGGAGATTATTGCACTGACCAATGGCGGGTATTTTGATCAAGCCGGTAAAGTCACAGGTAGTATAAAGAAAGCGAACGGCATTGTCTTTGCTCTCTCGGCTGAAGGTGTAATTTTAGACCAGTACGATGTCGGCTCGCCACGCTACTGGGGCGATGCGTTTGTCTGCAATATTGACAATGATCCTTTTCTGGAATTGATCATCTCGGGAAGTGGCGGCTTAGATATTATAAAAACTCGAGGACTTGGTCCCAATACAGAAAATTTTCAACGTCGTCGCAACTATCAGCGACTGAATGTTGTTCCCTGGGCATTCGAAGATTCCTATTTCATCTACCGTGGTACCAAAACAGGCGTCGTCAATTTAACAGACAATCTGGTTTTAAAAAAGCAAGCAAACAAATATCGCTCGTCAGGAAAGTTTACGACAGAACTGCTCACCCCCCCTCCCCACTGTCTGTTTCATCAATTGAGTTATCATGCTCGAACGTCAGATCAAACATCAATTGAAGTGAACGTATTGAATAAAATGGGGAAAAAGATACGTTCTCATGTCGCAAATGGTTCTAAAATCCGATTGGATGAACCGGTTTCCCTCGAATTTATTCTTTCAACGAAAGATCCCTCTTTCACGCCAATACTTGACTCTTACTCACTCTCATTTGAACGGGAAGTGGATTAGAGTTTTTTTACGGTGTTAAATTATAAGGTGTTAATATATAAAATGATCGGAATCAGTTTTGTGAACTATTTAATACCTGTCTTAAGCGTCGTCTTTCATCTTGTCAGTTTATCTGCAGCGGAACCAGAGAACCTCAACAATCTGCCCTCCGACTTGCAAGTTCCCTCTGTCACTCATGAAAAACCATTCCCTGGAAAACGGGTCTGGCAGCAAAACTCCGGCTTTGAGAAAACAGAAATCGCTCACGCGCTCTATCTACCATCGGATTGGAAACCAGACGGAAAATATCCGGTGATCATGGAATACCCGGGCAATGGCGGTTTTTCCAATGCCCTCAATGATCGTAGTGAGGGACGTGTTCAAGACTGTAAACTGGGATATGGATTGTCTGGCGGAAAAGGCATGATCTGGGTCAGCCTGCCGTTCGTCGATCCCAAAACCGGAAAACATTCCATTACGTGGTGGGGCGACCCCGATGCGACTGCCGACTACTGTAAGCAGACCGTCGCACGCATTTGCCAGGAATTCGGCGGCGATCCGAAAGCCGTTTTTCTCACCGGCTTTTCGCGTGGTGCGATTGCCTGTAACTATATTGGCTTGCGCGATGACGAAATTGCATCACTCTGGAAAGGCATGCTGCCCCATAGCCATTACGATGGTGTTCGAAGATGGAATTACCCCGATAGTGATGTTGCATCCGCACACAAACGACTGGCCCGCTTCGGTAATCGCCCACAATTCATCACACAGGAAAACAGTACCCGCGCGACAGAACAGTATCTCAAAGCAGCGAATTCAAAAGGGCAGTTCACATTCATGGCAATCCCCTACCCCAATCATTCTGACGAATGGGTCTTAAAAGACATCCCCGAGCGAACCCGGGTCCGCCAATGGCTCGCTGACGTGTTGAAACAATAACGGTTTCAGCTCTTCGCCCTGCCCGATTGAACTATATATCCCTGCGCGATAGATTAAAATATGTAAATCACTGGTTATTGAGGAGAGAAATTCTAATGGCAGGACATCAGATCCGGATCTTGTTTTCACTGGCAGTTATCACGATGATGGCTCTGTTGTCTTTACAGACTGTAGACGCCCAGATTGAAAAACGACCACATGTCAAAATCCGTGGTATCTATGGTGGCACTCCTACCCAATTATTAGAACAGAAGAAGACGCTACCTGAGTTGGGCGTGAACACCATCTTTATGGGTTCAGGAGGATTGACGCAGGAACGTGTCGCGCGATTGAAAAAACAAGGCGTGAAAGTCTTTGCGGAATTCAATACCATGCATGTCGCCCACTACCTCAAAGACCATCCTGATGCCGCTCCTGTTGGCGTGGACGGAAAGGTCTGTCCGGCCCCTCACGGCTGGCAGGGAATCTGCCCCACTCATCCCGGCTATCGTCAGTACCGCATGGATGAATTTCGCAGAGTACTCAAGGAATTTGAAATTGATGGCATCTGGCTCGACTACCATCATAGTCACGCCAGTTGGGAACGCGCGGAGCCCGACATGCCTGACACCTGTTTTTGTAATCGTTGCCTGAAACAGTTCCAGCGCGAATCCAAAACTAAATTACCCGATGTACCCACATCTGAACTAGGAAATCTACTACGAGGAAATCGGAAAAAAATGTGGGTACAGTGGCGCTGTGATGTCTTCACAGACTGGGTGCGCGAGTTTCGCTCCATCATCAATGAGACACGCCCCCAAGCCCTTTTGGGGACATTTCACTGCCCCTGGACAGATACGGATTTCAACGGAGCACTCCGGAACAAACTGGCCATTGATCTGAAAGCACAGGCACAATACGTCGATGTCTTCAGCATTATGCCTTATCACGCACGCTTTAATCATCCAAAAGATCCGGCGTGGATCTCGCGCCAGACCGCCTGGCTGGGTAAACATCTCGGCATTCAAGGCCAACCGGGCGAGCGGCTTAAAATCTGGCCGATCGTGCAACTCTCAGACTGGGGAGAATCGGTGCCTGTTTCTCAGGTCGAAGCAGTTTTGGATCACGGTACGCGAAAGCCTGCAACCGGTGTCATGGTATTTCGCTGGGGTTCGCTGCATCAACAGACGGACAAAGTAGATGCGATGATTCAGTTTTACCGCACAATCAAACCGTAGATTGATCAATCACACCTGCTTCCTCAGATTCGAAAACTTGCGAGTGGATTTCTTTTCGTTGACAATCTGACATATGCCCTCTATAAACAATGCGGATACGAACGCCCCCATAAGGACCTATAGCGACCATGTTGACTGTGCTCTCTCCCGCAAAATCCCTGAATCTGGATTCGCAAAAACAAACGTCCAAATTATCGACGCCTGAATTTCTCGATGAAGCAGAAACACTCGTTAAAAGGCTGAAACGAAAGTCTAAGAAATCGCTGAGCGATCTGATGGGAATCAGTGAGAATCTGGCTGAACTGAATCATAGTCGATACGCCCAATGGTCACGCCCCTTCTCGACGAAAAATGCAAAACAGGCAATTCTGACTTTTAACGGCGATGTCTATCAGGGTCTCAACGCTAGCCAATTTAAGGCACGCGATCTTACATTTGCGCAAGATCACCTGCGAATTCTCTCTGGCTTGTACGGTGTATTGCGTCCGCTGGATCTGATGCAGGCGTATCGACTCGAAATGGGAACGAGTCTGAAAACGCCCCGAGGCACCTCGCTGTATGATTTCTGGGGAGAGAAAATCACCGCTGCTCTCAATGAAGTTCTGTCAAAACAGAAGCAGAAAGCACTGGTCAATTTAGCTTCAAATGAATATTTCAAAGCGATCAAACCGCGAGTTTTAAACGGCACTCTCATTACCCCCGTATTCAAGGAAATCAAAGCGGGAAAGTCACGTACAATCGCGTTGTTTGCCAAGCAGGCACGCGGTAAAATGGCGGCCTGGATCATTCAAAACCGGATTGACAAACCGGAGCAACTCATTGAGTTCCATGTAGATGGTTATGAATACGTGGCCGATGAATCGAAGGCAGACAAACTGGTTTTCGCCCGTCCTCAGCCGCCACCAGTCGGAAAATAAACTCTGCGATGAATATGGCCTAGAGAGAATGTATTATTCGCTCACAAAATCGGGGAGTTGATCTTCTGCCAATGCCGCTCTGTAGTCGGCTTGTTCCTTATAATACAAGAGTTTGGCGTCAACCGCTTTTTCCGCAGATTCCACTGCATATTGTTCACGTAACGTGACTTTCAACAAGTCCGATAAACCTTCTTCAAAATTTTGTCGTTCGCGGCGTGCCAGGTCTTCCGCATATCCGACTGCCTTTTCCGCTTGTTGTGCCTGTTTAAACGCACCGATCAAACCCGCATAGGCCGACTCTACATCGGCAACGATTTTTTCCTCAGTCAATTTCCGTTTGGCATTCAGCTGTGCGATTTTTCCACTCACAGATTGAATTTTCCCGCGTGCCTTACGGCGTTCAATGGGTACATCCACAAATAACAATGCGTCCAGCTCAAAGGGACCTTTATCATTCTTCGAACTTGTGCGATAACCAACATCCTGAGAGGCTGCCATGACAAGATCTACGTTGGGTAGCATATCATTGATGGCTTCCGAATGGTCAATATCCAATTGACGCTGCAGGAATTCGAGCGTTGCAATTTCTGGTCGCTGGGCCAGCGCTGTTTCTGCATCAAATTCGAGGCGCCCTGAATTGACTACTTCCAGCTCTGGAAACACAGGTAACATGTCTGCACCTGGAATCAATGGATTTCCATTATTATCACGATAGAACAGAGATAGTTTAACAGCCGCCTGTTGTAGTTTGCGTTCCGCAAAAGCACGCTTGCCCTGTCGTTCAGCAACCAATCTGAGGTTATCAGTGAGTACTGGTGGATCAAGAAATCCTTCATTTACCTGACTGCGAATTCGATTTGTTCGTTTAAGAGCCAAATCCAAAATTTGATCTGCAATCTGAAGTTTGGCTCCTGCAGCAACCCATTCCCAATAATAGTAGGACCCTTCTTGCACAAAGCTGATCAATTGGGCCTGAATGTCGGGTTCAACTGCATTGACACCAAAAGTAGCCCGCCAGAGCGCAGCACGACGGCTATCGATATCGCGATTGCGTGAAAGGGGAACAGAAATGCCTGCCTTGAATTCCCCCGCTTCATTTGTCTGCCGTTCAAGGTACCAAGGTTGAAAACTACCGCGACCGATTCGATATCCGGCAAAGACTTCACCACCCTGATAGAGTGGTTGAATAAAACCAATATGCTGACGGTAAGTCTTATAAAAACCAAGTGGGCCATTTTCAGTACCAGCTTTAAACTTACGATCGAATTCACCCAAAGTTGACAATCGCTCACCCGAAACAATATCGCGTGAATAAAAGGCTGCTTCCAGAAGCGGGTAGCTTTGATAGACCGAGTCGATTACATCTTCGAGAACGATTCCATTCTGAACAGGCTTAAAATCCTGATCTGGTGCGGGAGGTACTTGTGGAATCGGACGGATCTGATCAAAATTGTTTTCAGCAACGATCAAAGATTCAGATGGATCAGCGCCCGCCGGTTTCTCTACCGCTTCAGCGGAGATGAGTTCTATTGATTCGTTTTGCTCGAATAATTCCTGATTACCTTGAGGATTTAATTTAGTCGGTTGTGGATCCAAAGAGATGCGCGCAACTGCATTTGACGGTTCGAGGGATGAATTTGAAACATCTCGTCGTGTTCCAGCACACCCGACTGCCAATACTGCTATCAAAGGAATCCAAACTCGAAACATTACATTGTCGCTTTAAATCCGAGAAGTACCGAAAATGGAGGGTACTCTCTCATTGATATTAAATAGAAACGAAGCGCTGATAGTGTCAAATTCGGCAGAAAGAATGGTAGGGAATCATCTTGAGTGCGCCCTTATAACCGGAATCACATAAATGACCGTTACTTTCAGAACAAACCATAAAGGCCGCAAACTTATACCAAACCACCCAACTTCACTTGGGTAGTTTGGGTGACTTCCTTTTATTGCTTTTCTGGCCAGGTTCACCCATGGAAATGACCGGTGGGAAACCGTTAAGATTTCGCCAGACTTCATACCAGAGGGGGACTCGATTCAATAAAACCCAGGAATTCGTCCGTACACCTTGTCTTAGAAAGCGACCTGTAGGCCAATCCGGTTCGGTGGGATCGGGTCTGATCAGAATACGAAATTTTCCTTTTCCGTTGTCGGTTGCATCAACGGAAACTACATCTCCACCAAAAGTTCCGACTGCAACCGAGGGCCATCCGGCAAACTGGACTGCAGGCCAACCTTCAAACTGTAGTCGCACATGCCTCCCTGGTTCTACGAGTGGTGCATCGTTTCCATCGAGCCAGATTTGTACCGATCGATCAGTCGTATAAGGCACGATGGTGCAAATTGGGTCACCCTCTTTCAAGATAGCGGTACGGAGATTTGGTGTAATCTGCACGATGTAACCATCAAAGGGCGCTTCAACGATCTGATTTGCCTGACGAGACACTTTCGTTTCCATCTCAAGCATTTTATTATTGGCTGTGTTTAACTGTAATAGTTAAGACTTAATCTGACATTCCTGTTACCTTAGTGGTTGATTCC